>CAKMOD010000001.1 GCA_927910885.1 uncultured Prevotella sp.
CCGTATGCTTATAGCTTGCTTGCAAGAAAAGAGTCAACTCCCAAATAGAATAACTTGTTTACACATAAACTTGTCTACCTGTAAACTCGTGTACTAACCAAAAGGGGTATCTCGCTGATTACGCCCCTCCCTTTGGGGAGGGGTAAGGGGAGGGGCCAGTTGTGGTTGTGGCTTCTACATAATTATGTTAAAACTCTTTTTGTGTTATACTTTCTTTAAATAAAACGTTACTTTTGCAAGAGATAACGAGAACTAAACTGTTAAAGGTAAAGAATATGAAAAAGATTAGAGCAGCCGTCGTAGGCTATGGTAACATTGGTGTTTATAGTGTTCAGGCACTTGAAGCAGCAAAGGATTTTGAGATTGCAGGTATCGTTCGCCGTCAGGGTGACAAGGATAAACCATTGGAACTGACCCCATACGAGGTTGTTGATGATATAACAAAGTTGAAGGATGTTGATGTGGCTATCCTCGCTGCACCAACTCGTAGCTGTCCAGAGTTTGCTGAGAAGATTACAGCCTTAGGTATTAATACAGTAGACTCTTACGATATTCACGGTTCAATCCTTGACTATCGAAACAAGCAGATGGAGAACAACAATCGTACTAACACCGTTAGTGTTATTGCTGCTGGTTGGGATCCAGGTTCTGATTCAATCGTTCGTATCTTGATGGAGAGCCTTGCGCCAGAGGGGCTTTCTTATACCAACTTTGGTCCAGGTCGCTCAATGGGTCACTCTGTTGTAGCTCGTAGCAAGAAGGGCGTTAAGGAAGCTTTGTCAATGACTATCCCTCTCGGTGAGGGAATTCATCGCCGTATGGTTTATGTTGAGTTAGAAGAGGGTGCTAACCTTGAGGACGTAACAAAGGAACTTAAGGCTGACGACTACTTTGCACACGACGAGTTACACGTGTTCGCAGTACCAAGCGTTGCTGCTTTGAACGATGTTGGTCATGGCGTTCACATGACACGTAAGGGTGTGAGTGGTAAGACACATAATCAGCATTTCTCTTTCGATATGTCTATCAATAACCCTGCCCTCACAGCACAAGTACTTGTTAACGTGGCACGTGCAAGTATGCGCCTTGCTCCGGGTTGCTATACAATGCCTGAGATTCCAGTCATTGACATGCTTCCAGGTAACCGCGAGGATATTATTGCAACTTTGGTTTAAGGCTATTAGCCTTATTAGCCCTATTAGCCTAATTAGCCCAATAACCTTCCCCCTTAATAATGGCAACCACTCGTTGGTTGCCATTATCTTTTTATGTAATATATTGACGTGCAAAGGCTTTTTTTTGTACTTTTGCAGTTAATATGAGAACTTTCCAACATAAAGTAACTATAAATGATATGGGTGGCATCGTGGTTTTTGCCCTTGCTGCCTTCTTCTGTCTTTGGCATCGTACGAATAGTCTGATGGTCGTATTGGGCTTCTTGCTTATCATTGTGACTATCAGAGCGGTAGACCGTGCCATTCATACTAAATATGTATTGACCGATGATGGTGTTCTGTTGGTGAAGACAGGACGAGTTGGACTGACAAAGCGTGTTCTTCTTAGTGATGTCAAGACGATAGAGAAGCGGCCGTTTGCCTTTCGTCTCGGTTATTATGCATTGTTAGAGATGATGAATGGTAGTGTTGTCAGCGTACAACCTGATAATGTTGATAGTTTCTTGTCAGCACTGAAAAAACGAATAGAAAAGAAAGATAACGAAGTATGAGATTAAAATACTTATCGGCACTAATCTTCGGTGTCGTATTGAGTCTGCCTACACAGGCGCAGGTATATTTAGATAGTACGGAGGTTGCGAATATCCTTCATCCGAAAGCAGTTACAGCTGTTCAACCTAAGGTGATTGCTACAGCTAATGATGTTAGCGAGGAAGAGGAAGATACCGATAGTATCATCCCTGCTTTTACCACGGATAGCCATCTTAGTTGGAAGGAGAATATCACAGCCCGATTGGATGGAATACTCCGAAGTCCGCTCTTAGAGACCATACAAACAAGTGTGATGGTCTGGGACTTAACGGATGATGTTCCTATCTATCAGTTCCGTGAACGTCTGCACATGCGTCCTGCTTCTACGATGAAGTGCCTGACTGCTATCGCTACTTTGGATAAACTCGGTGCTGATTACGATTTTACGACAAGCCTTTACTATACAGGTGAGATAGACGATTCCACTCAGGTGTTGCGTGGCGACCTCTATTGTTATGGTGGTATGGACCCCATGTTTTCTTCTTCGGACCTGACAGAATTGGCACGTGCCGTACGTAATCAGGGTATCAAGACCATAGAAGGAAATATCTATGCCGACCTCTCTTTTAAGGATCGTGACCGTTTGGGCGAGGGTTGGTGTTGGGATGATAAGAATCCGAACCTCTCTCCTTTGTTGGTTGATGGCAAAGATGACTTCACTTATCGTTTCTCTCGTAAGTTAGAGGAAATGGGTGTTTTAGTCAATGGTTTTACTGATGAACGTCAGGCACCTGCTAATGCTCGCTTGATAGCAACGCGCACACATTCTATCCGACAGGTTCTCCATCGTATGATGAAGGTGAGTGACAACCTCTATGCTGAATCTATGTTCTATCAGTTGGCTGCTAATGGTGGCACACGATGGGCTGGTGCAAAGACCGCACGCCAGTATGAGAACGCCCTCTTCAGCCGTATCGGACTGAATCCTCGTGACTATAATGTTGCTGATGGCTCTGGCTTGTCACTGTATAACTATGTAAGTACCGAACTTGAAACAAAACTCTTGCGCTATGCTTATCAGCGCTCAGATATCTATGGTGCCTATCTTGAAGCACAGCCGATAGCTGGCGTAGACGGAACTTTGAAGAGCCGAATGCGTGGTACGGCGGCAGCTGGCAATGTACGTGCAAAGACTGGTACGGTGAAGGGTGTCAGCTCACTTGCGGGTTATCTCACTGCTTCTAATGGTCATCTGCTTTGTTTCTCTATTATTAATAATGGTGGACTCAGCAATGGACCAATGCGTAATCTCCAAAACAAGATTTGTGTGGCGTTGTGCCAATAGGGCTTATTAGGCTAATTAGCCTTATTTGCCCCAATTTGCCCAAATTTGCCTTTATTAGCCCAATTAGCCTAATAAGCCCAATACCCTTTAAAAAGAAAAGAATTTATGATACCAAAGCTTCCCCATAATCTCCTTGAAGATGTCCTTGAAGAGATAAGAATCTTCGTCGAGAATATCATTGAGTCAATCGGTGTACATGGCCATACCGTTCCTGTATTGCGTCATGCCTTGTTGGCATTAGTAGCAATCTTGTTGGCTTTCATTGCCGAACGAATCTGTAAATACTTATTCGTTCCCCTTGTTCTTCGTCTGGTAAAGCGTACGCAAGCTCGATGGGACGATGTAGTCCTTGATTATCAAGTGCTGCGCACAGCCTGCCACATTGTCCCTGCCTTGGTGATATGGCAGTTGATGCCGCTTGTCTTCTATCAGTACCATGTCGTACAGGTGGCTTTGACACGGCTAACAGCTGTCTATCTTACCATAGCAACGACGCGACTTGTGACGAAACTCATCGACCGTCTGCGCTATCTCAACACGAAACCCGGTGACTCGACGAGCCTTTATCTTAAGTCTTTCTGTGGCGTATTGAAGATTCTTGCTATCTTTATTGCTGTGATTGTGGTGGTTGGAATCCTTATTAATCGTAGTCCGATGACGTTGTTGGCTGGCTTAGGAGCTACCTCTGCCGTTCTTATGTTAGTCTTTAAGGACACGATTGATGGTCTTGTTGCTGGTGTTCGTCTGACGAGTAACGAGATGATACATATTGGTGATCATATTGCTTTGCCTGGAGGCTTTGTGGATGGAACGGTTATTGATATCACACTCACAACTGTGAAGATTCGTCAGGGCGATAATACGATTACCACCGTACCGCCTCTTACATTAGTTAGTGGAATGTTCCAAAACTGGAAGGGATTGGAAGATGTAGAGGGACAAAGGGTCAAGAAGATGATTTATTTTGATGTTCGCAGCATTCGTATTGCTGACGATGGACTCAAACAACAGCTAATTGATAAGGGACTTGCTAAGGCGGACGACCTAAAGGGTGAGGTTGTGACGACTGCTCTCTTCCGTCGTTATATGGAGCATTACCTTGCCAAGCGTGAGGATGTCAATGCGAAGATGTCTCTCCTCGTACGTCAATTGGAGGCAACACAGGCGGGTGTCCCTATGGAACTTTACTTCTTCCTACGTCAGAAAGACTGGATTCCTTACGAGCATGCCATGGCTGACATCCTCGAACATGTCTACGCCTACGCCAACGAGTTCGGGCTGAAGGTCTATGCACAAGCCCCTGTGCAGTAAAAGAGTTGGTAGAGGAGTTTCGTTTAAACTCTCAACACAATATGTGCGGAGCATCAACACGACATGTGCGGAGGCTCCGCACATATTGTGCGAAGGCTTAGTTTTATTTTTTAAGTTGCTTGGCTAAACCTTAAACCTAAATCGGTCATTAGATCACAATATGTATAATTCTTATTACTATGGTATTGTTTCTTAACACCTTTTATTTTCTTATCGGCATCTTGTCCGTCTTTGTAACTTGACGTAGCCCCTACGCCTGCGTCCCAAAGCTAAACAATCTGCTCGATAATAAAACAAAATATATTTAGGTTCTAATGACCGATTTAGGTTTATCGATGCTGAAAGTCACAGGGTGACCTTTCAATTCAATGAACACAGGTTTTTGAAACACCGCGCTGCTCATAAGGTTATCTACTAAAGTTTCCCTCCCTAATAAATAGATAAAAAATAACAGTTTGTCGAATTTTCTTTATAAATTAGTAATCGCTAAAGAACTGATTTTAAAGACAAGACAACAAAACTGTTATGGAAGCAAAAATAGAGAAAATAAGTGAGTTATTCAAACTTTTGAGTGTTAAAACTCGAATGAGTGATGATTTATTTCATCTTTTTGGCAAGTTTGACATTGTCACTTGTTATCTCGCCTGTCATTGGAGAAACATGACGGAGTTTCGGCTTCGGAATTAATCCTTTCTCTTTGCCTCTTCCGCATTGTCGGTGAGAGCATCCACCGCATATGCAAGCATAAGATATATGAGCTTTCAAATCATGGTAAAAACTGTTTCTATTGCATGATGATTCGCCCACAGATGGATTGGAGACGTTTGATGAACCACTTTGCCCGCGTTATATGTGCCTTTTACGTAAGTATAGCGAAGCTCCTCAATCCAATACCACGACATGTTTCATTATAGATGACACAGTGCTTGAGAAGAGTGGCGTGAGAATGGAGGGTATCAGTCGTGTTTACGACCATGTAAAAGGTAGGTGCGTATTGGGCTACAAACTGCTACTTTGTGCATTCTTTGACGGCAAGACAACCATACCCTTTGATTTTTCACTGCATCAGGAAAAAGGGAAACAAGGCGACTGTGGGTTGACAAAACAGCAATATAGAAAGGCATATCATATTAAGAGGAATACCGGCAACCCCGATTATAAGTGCTTTCAAGAGTGTAAGATGTCTAAGATGGAAGTTGCCATGGATATGCTTCGCCGTGGATGGAAGATGGGCTTGCATGCGAAGTATGTGATTACCGATAGTTGGTTCACCTGCGAGCAACTTATGACATGTGTTAGAAGCATAGGTAAAGGGGGCAATGCACATTGTTGGACTTGCAAAAATGGGAAAGACAAAATACACCGTATCAGGCAGGAAGAAAAATGCGGCAGTAACTCATTGCCACCTATGAACGCGAACGAGGAAAGAACTGTCGTAAGTATAAATGTCGATATATTCAACTCAA
>CAKMOD010000002.1 GCA_927910885.1 uncultured Prevotella sp.
AATAAAAGACAAGGTAATATAAGTAGACAAGTAAACAGGTTGACGAGTGAACGAGTTGCTTGTAATAAAAGACAAGGTTAGTGGACGAGTGAACAAGGTGGACAAGTGGACGAGTTGCTTGTAATAAAAAGCAAGGTAACAGAAGAACACAAGTTAGTAGACGAGTAGACTGGAAGACAGATTTGTAAACTCTTTTCGAACATTTCAAAAACAATACATGCTCTTTTGCCTTCGAGAAGATGCCTAATTGGCTTGTAAAAGATGCCCTTTTGAGGTCTTGTTAACGCCCTTTTAAACCCTTACTAACGCCCTTTTAAAATACAGCTTAGCAAGACACTGATAATATGAGGGTTACAACACTGACGAAAAACCGTCATTTATGTGCTTTTTCAGGGCAAAAACGTTAGTGGTAATGTAAACATATTTCCAAATTACCAAAGCGTATCAGCAATACTTACGCTACACCTCTGTCGCTCTTTGCGCCTTCGCCACCTCCGAGATATTGTCTTTATGCTTTCATCTCTGTGTTCTCCCTCTCTCTGTGCCTTTTATATGTAGTAGGCTTAATTTGTCAGAGTTTTTAAACACTTCTTTATCAGAAAATAAAGATTAATAGGTATTGCTTGTTTCATCCTTTATTCGTATTTTTGCAAAGAAATCATATTTGACAAATCTTAAACCCATAGAACATGAGAAAAGAAACTTAATATTACTATCTCTTATTGTTATCTCCTCTTGCAATAACGAGGATTAGTAACAATAGCCAACATCGCAACCAAAAATACACTTAATATTCACACAACTAAACATTTACCGCAATGATGATTAAAAGATTTCTGCTATTTATAGCTGTTATTCTAATGGTTTCCTGCTCTAACGAAGATAGGAATAAAATACCAGGCATTACCCCAAGTCAGATAGAACTATCCACTGCACATCCAGAAGGCCTTTTCCAGTTTATAGAAGGTGATTATGCGATGTATGATTTTAGGATTGATTATGGGAAGATTGACACTGAAGTATCAAAAAGAATAACCAAAGAGATTTTATCAAAGGAACAGACTGTCGTAGAACTTTCTGATGGGAATAAAGCCACAATTTATTGTAAAAATGGCATACTCCAGAAAATAGAATTTGACTTTATGACAATAAGCAAGGTACAGACAGGAAAATATAAAGTCCAATTGAACAAAAATAGTATCCAGCAAGTACCTGTAGCAATTTCCTTTGGATTTAGTGTTCCTGATGGAATCTCTAATATTGCAATAACGTTTAGATAGCAAAAGAGATAAAAAAGATATTTTTTTATTAGAATCCTCATGCACCTTTAGATTCTAAAAGATGCCTAATTGACTTGTAAAAGATGCCTTTTAAGCCCCTTACTAAGGCCCTTTTGAAGTCTAATTAGGCATCTTTTCTTGTACAACTTCATAACCAACTAATTTTCCACTGCTTACAACCTTACTTTTTTCACGTGTTTTTCCACATTATTTTAAGTGATCTCCTCAAATTTATGTAATGACTTTTCACCCCCCTATCCAAACAGATAAACAAGATACTTAAAATAGATGGGCATAACCTATTCTTACAAACTCAAACATAAGGTATAACGGACATTATAAGCAGTTGCCCTATAATTGGCATTGGTTAAAGGGAAAATATATTTTTTCACCTATGAAGTCAATAAAACCAAGTGGTGAAGACTTTTTGTATATTGATATAGAATCCATTGATAATAAAAAGCAGATTATTAATGAAGTAAAAAATATAAAAACAGCAAACGCCCCAAGTCGGGCAAGTCGATATACAAAGAAAGGAGATGTTGTCTTTTCAATGGTACGTCCATATTTACGTAATATAGCAAAATAGAAAGAGATAATTGTATCGCTTCTACAGGCTTTTTGTATGCAGCCCTATAAAAGAGATCTTATTATCAACCTATTGTTACTATCTGATGATATCCAGTTATGTTGTAGATGGACTCAATCATTTTATGAAAGGAGATAATTCTCCATCTATTAATAAAAAAGATATTGACGAGTGGCTCTTTCCTATACCTCCTATTGCTGAACAACTACGTATAGTCGATAAAATAGAAAAGCTATTATTACCTTTATCGGAAATTCAGAAAACCTTAGAGATGTAATAGATATCATCTCTAAAGTTCTATACTATTTACCAATTCACCACCCTATCAACAATTTTCTGCTGTTCGCTGGCAGTACGTCGCAGGTAGATACGTGTTGTCTCTATGCTTTCATGCCCCATAAGGTCGGCTAACAAAGCAAGATCATTGAAGCGGTCGAGGAAGTTCTTGGCAAAGCGGTGACGAAAGGAGTGAGGATAGACCACATCACGATTCAATCCATATTTCTCTGCAAAATGCTTCAGTTGTTGGGCTATCCCTCGTGTCGTAATCCGTTGCCCGAAACGATTGAGGAAGATATAACCTGATGATAGTTCTTTCTCTTTAATCCATTTAGTCGCTTCTATTCGTAAAGTCTTAGGGATATACAGCCGTCGAATCTTTCCTCCTTTACTGTACAAGTCAAGATAACCTACTTGCACGTGTTCTGCCTTGATATGCAGAAGTTCGCTAACACGTGCACCTGTTGCTGCCATAAACCAAACGATAAAGTACCATTCATCATAACCATCTGTTTTGAGCTTTGTTTTCAGGAACTTATAATCAGCATCACTGATTACGTTCTCCAGAAAGTTCTTTTGCTGAACCTTGACGAATTTCACTTTAAGCTTCTCCTGTTTCGTAAACTCCAAGTATTTGTTTATCGCTTGCAATCGCAGGTTAACAGTCTGTGGCTTAAAGTTCTCTACCAAATACCCTTTGTAAGCCAAAAGATTCTTCTTGTTTACCTCCTTATAATGATTAAGGAAATAGTCCACCGTCCATAGATATGACGTGATGGTGTTTTTTGCCAAATTAGTTTTGGCAAGATGCTTTTGAAATGTTGTTACCATATTACATTGATTTTGAATGAATATCGTAACAATAACGTAGACTATAACGGACATTATCCGAAGTTGCCCCAAAGGGTGGGCTATGTGCAGATTGGAAGATATTGTAGAATATGAGCAGCCAATAGCATATATTGTAAAGTCAACTGCGTATAGTGATGATTATTCAACTCCCGTACTCACAGCAGGTAAATCGTTTATAATAGGGTATACAGACGAAACAGAAGGTATCTATAATAATTTACCTTGCATTATTTTTGATGACTTTACGACAGCCTCCCGATTAGTTGACTTCCCTTTCAAGGTTAAGTCGTCAGCTATGAAAATTCTACAAGTTAATAAAGTTATTGATATAGAATATGTATCATTGTTTATGTCTATAACACGACTTGTTGGTGACACACATAAACGATATTGGATATCAGAATATTCAAAATTAGAAATACCTATACCTCCACAAAAGGAGCAAAAAAGAATAATTAGAATAATTCATCAACTATTTAAAAACTTAGAAACTATTGAGGAGAACTTATAAGCTCTCCTCAATAGTATTAAGTTTGTTGAATGCGGTATTTATTGCACAAACTATTCTTTCTTGTTCAGCATAAGGTGGGATAGGCACTTGAATCGCTTTAAACAACTTCTTATTCAAGTGTGGAATAGCAGAACCAACTTTGTTTTCACGCAGAGCTTTTCTGTTTTGAGTGATAATGTACAAGATGTATTCTTTGTTCATATTCACGTCAAAACTTAGTTGTTTGTAAGTGCTTCCTTGATACCCTTCTATTGGAGTTATAAAGACTTCGCCAGAGTTCTCTCCATCAACTAAAATCATACAAGTATTAGCAGAAACATATCTACCCTCTTTTATTATCTTCCCATCGGAAAGCCCTCTTAAAAATCTTGCATCTAAATTGGTTAATGCTCTGTTCTTTAGCTTTTCTCCATCAATTAGTCTACATACCTCTTGCATCGAAGTTATAGCCCACCCTTTGGGCAACTTCGGATAATGTCCGTTATCACAAGTGATTTCAGCCTTTGGATTGATACGTTTGAGGAGTTCTGAAGCGGGCTCATCGTTTGGATCTTGAGGGACAAGTTTACCATGAATCGCAAGATCGAGGATTTTGTTCTTTGCCTGCTTGATGGTGCTTTGCAAGTCAGCCTTACCTTGTTCGATAATATCAATAAGTTTGAACCAACGTTTAATTTCAGCAGCAATGCGTTGCTGTTCTGCAAAAGGAGGAAGTGCGATATACAGATTTAGTGTACTTTCTGAGCCTATATTACCTTGACTAACATTTCCTGTTTCTGTAGAAAATATGGCATCTAATACATACTCTCCTTTTAATGCAAAACACAAAAAAATCTATATCAATTTCTAATGAAATACGCTTAAGACATCCAACTCGTTGATCAAAAGAAGTTTTTTTTGAGTGCTTGGTACTTTAACAGAGTAGAAATAATCACGTTTCCCTTTAGTACCCGTCATTGTGAAAAGGATATCATCTTTTTCTAATAGATATTTTTCGGTCTCTTTTGCAATTATATCTTTAACAAAAACAGGTTGCGTGTCAAGTATGAGATTGTCATTCTTGACATTCCCAATTCGTACAACTTGCCACTCAGAGCTACTTACATAAGTGTTACTTTTATATGCGTACCCTCCTTGGAACAAGACAATATCATCAAGTTTACACCACACCCACCCACTTGGCACCTCAAACGGCACCTCCTGTTTATCACAGGCAGCATCAGAAGTCTTTGTAGTCTTTCGGCTACGCTTGATTTTCCCTTCTTTAATCAGGCGTTCCTTTTCTGCTCGGATACGTTCAAGGAGGACCGATGCTGGTTCATCGTTCGGGTCTTGTGGCACGAGTTTACCATGAATGGCAAGGTCTAATATCTTTTGTCTTAACTTCTTTGTGTCCATGATTTACCAATTAATTGTTTGTGGGGGGTGTCCGTCCTGTGAAAGTCTGAATTTTGGATAGTTGTACAGACGTTGTTTGTACGATGGCCATAACATCTGCAGTTGTCTCCACTATCGTTCCTGACCTAACATCACATTACTATCCGTACCATTTACTCTTTAATTCCTGCCATTAACTTCTGTAGTTCGGCTACCGCATTACTAATATTACTGGCTTGGGTCGTGATATTCGTCATCAGTTCGTCTAACGTAAACTGTTCTTCTTCCCCACCAGCCTTAATCCATGTAATGTCAAGACTTGTCTTGTCACGTGCCAAGATATCATCAACAGCATATTTTCTCCATCGTCCAGCAGGATTTGTTTCCTCATTATAGGTTTCCGCCCTTGACGAAGCATTATAGCAAGCCACAAAATCATCAAGGTGGTGTCGTTGCAGTTTGTTGGTAGCCAACGTATGCTTGATATCGGTACGATAATCATAGAACCAAATATCTTTGGTAGGCTGTCCCTTGGTAAAGAAGAGAACATTTGCCTTTACCCCCTGTGCATAGAAGATACCTGTAGGCAATCTCAGGATAGTATGTAGGTTGAAATCACTCAGAAGTTTCTTGCGAATGGTTTCACCAGCACCCCCTTCAAAGAGGACATTGTCAGGCAAAACAACAGCTACCCTACCTCCGTCTTTCAACATCAACATCATATGCTGGAGGAAGTTAAGCTGGTTATTCTTTGTCTCTACATAGAAGTCAGGGCGGTTGATATCCACAGAGCCTGCTGGGCGCGTACCGAACGGAGGATTGGCAAGAATGACATCTACCAGTGTCTCAGGTTCTTTCTCCAGCGAGTCCTCACAAGCAATAGGACTTCTGTCAGTGCCGATACCATGCAGATAAAGGTTCATAGATGCCAACGTAACGACGAGCGGCGTGTTGTCAACACCGTGCAAAGCCTTATCATTCAGGAAATCAAGTTTACCCTTGTCCTGTGACTGCCCTTTCATATAATCGTATGCTGCCAGCAGGAAGCCACCTGTTCCACAAGCAGGATCGCATACCGTCTCGCCTATCTTCGGTTGAAGACAATCAATCATTGCCTGAATCAGAGGGCGAGGCGTGAAGTACTGTCCAGCACCACTCTTCTTGTCCTGACCATTCTTTTCCAAGATACCCTCATAGATAGCTCCTTTAACATCACCGTCCATTTCAAGCCACTTATGCTCATCTATCATGGTTATCACTTTCTTCAGATAGACTGGTTTATCAATCTTGTTCTGTGCCTTTGTGAATATCGTTCCTATCAGATTATCCTGCTTGCTGAGAACATTAAGGGTCTTTTCATACTGTGCAATCAGGTCTAATCCGTCAAGCTCTTTAAGCTGTCCCCATCGGTACTCTTCTGGAATAGCAGATGCCTCCTCAAACACTTCTACGTTCTCAGCATCCATCTTGAGGAAGAGAAGATAAGTAAGCTGGGTGACATAATCGGTATAGCCAATACCCTGTCCAGAGAGTGTCGTTGCGAGCTTCCATACTTCCTTTGTCAGAGCCTGTGTAGTTGATATGTTTTTTGCCATGTTATGCTAATTTTCTATAGATGATAAACTGTGACAATGAAGACAAAGCTTCATTTGCTGTATCTCTGCCTCCAAAGGCACGGATAAGCTGGGCAGCCTGTGTCTTGTCATTCTCCTTGATATCGGTAATAGTGCAATATCCATTAGATGCTATGTAGTTGAGCACCTGACGCATCAATTCAATTTGCCCCGCTGTGATAGAACGCCATACTTGTCCATACCATAGGTTAAAGTATTGTTTGGCTGTTGGATATAAACTTTCAAGACTTTCTATCTGATGGAAAGCATAGCGTACTAACTGGATGATATTCGTAAGTGCTTCTTTTTCTTCTTTTGTTGAACTACTCTTCACCTTTCGTGAATTGATGATAGCATAGGAATTCCAAAGCAACGAGGTGTTAAACTTATTATTTGCAAGCTTCAGTTTGTTTTCCAAGTCTTTCAACATTGAATACGTAAGCGGTTCTCCCTGGTTATTATATATAATGCGTAGGGCTTCTATCTCATCCTTATGCTCCTGACAGTAATCCTCAAACGCAGACGTGGTAGACTGTGCCTCCTCCGTTGAGAACCCTTTTGAAATAAGCGTATCTTCGCCGGGCATCAGCGTTTCGATAAAGCCAGCATTAAGAATCAAGAGAAAATCTCTTGCCTCTGGGTGGTTAGCGATGTTGCGCACCAACGCCTTACGCTCCGTATTAGGCTCATTAACGTTGTTGTATTCAGGCAAGACGTTATCTTCAAAGGCCTTGAATATATCTGATGCAATCTCCATCATGCTTTGATGTGCAAGACTAACAAACTTCTCACGGTCACTCTCCGTACACTTATGGTTGATACGAGACAAACGACCCGCCAATAGGCGCAGATAGTCATCGCTCACATTGCCATGGGTTATCTTCTCCAAAAGTTCTTTCAGAGAGATAACTTTTCGTTACTGCACCAGATGGAGAGGCTATCGTTTTCTCATGCTCGGTTACGCCCACAGCATCAACCAAGAAGAAGCAAT
>CAKMOD010000003.1 GCA_927910885.1 uncultured Prevotella sp.
ATACAGTCATATCCCAGTATCATCTACTGAGATATGACTGTTTTTATTATAAGACTACTTTTGGACTTAAACCCATTAGGTATATATAAAAAGATAAACTACAAGATATAATGCAGAAAAGGCAAACGAAAATATGTCTATCCATTAGTATGTCTTTCTGTATTCTACAAACTGCTTATTCCCTTATTAAACGACCTTTGTAAACTATTTTCACACAACTCAAAACCAATACATACTCTTTTGGCTTCTAAAGACGCCTAATAGGCTTGCAATAGATGCCCTTTTGAGCTCTTACTAACGCCCTTTTGATACCCAATTAAGCACCTTTTCTTGTGCAACTTTATAACTAATTGATTTTCTGTTAGTTGCAAACTTACTTTTTACAAGTATTTTTGTCTTTATTTATAGATATTATATTCGAAAATATGTAATGATTTTCAGAGCCTTATTTATGTTTTCGTAAGTGTTGAAATGAAAGGGGTGCGGTGTTGGAGGGTGATGCATCCACGCATTTAACTCAAAACCAAATAAAAGATGTTAGGAAACAATACTATCGTAAGAATGTACATATTGCGGTCTAATGACCTATTTGGGTTAAATGAAAAAGAGAGCAAAAGAAAAGTTTAAAAAGGAAAAGAGGATGCGTCTGTTTTGACACACCCTCTTTCTTTATGCAGTAATACGCTTAACCATTAACTGGCACAAACTTTCCGTTGATATAGTTTAAAGTATAGGTCTTACTCTTGACTGTCTTCAATACAAACTTGTCATCTTTGTATCTTAACTCACAGTTGCCTCCATCTTTTGAAAGAACAGTAACGGAAGACAAACTACCGTTCTTCCAGCGAATGTCTAACTCAAAGTTACCCTTAGCACAAAGACCCTTCACTTCTCCATCTTTCCAAGCATCTGGCAATGCTGGTAGTAAATGGATAAAGCCCATGTGACTTTGCATCAGCATCTCGGTTACACCAGCCGTGCCACCAAAGTTACCATCAATCTGGAAAGGTGGATGAGTGTCCCAAAGGTTATCTAATGTACCATTCTTTAACAAGTTTCCAAAGAGTTTATATGCACGGTTTCCATCATGCAGGCGTGCCCACTGGTTGAGCTTCCATCCCATACTCCATCCTGTAGCTCCGTCTCCACGATGATTCAGTACCACCTTTGATGCCTCTGCCAATGCTGGCGTTGTGATAGGTGAAACAGTATGTCCAGGATGTAAGCCGAACAAGTGGTTCACATGGCGATGCTGATCGTTTGGATCGTCAATGTCCTTCGACCATTCCAACAACTGACCATAGTGTCCTACCTTATAAGGTGCGATTTTTCTCAACACTTCTTCCCATTGCTTACGCTCCTTTTTATCTACATTCAAGACTTTCGAAGCATCTATAGCATTCATCAATATCTCACGGATTACCGCATGTACGAAGGTCGTACCTTCATCTATCGGTCCATGCTCTGGTGAGGTTGAAGGTGCTGCTGTATAAGTACCATCTGGCTTCTTCCATAGATAATCAACGGCAAAGATAGCACTACTCTTGATGAGGTCATATCCCACCTCCTTCAAGAACTTCTTATCTCGTGTATAGTCGTAGTATTCCCACACATGAGTAGCAAGCCACGGACCAGCCATAGGATTGAAGTTCCATGACATATCTTCACTTTCCAATGGTGCAGTGAATCCGAAGATGTTTCCAGAAATAGAAGCTGTCCAACCTCTTGCACCGAAATAAGCTTTCGCTGTCTTCTCACCCGGCTTAACTAACGTACGGATGAAGTCTATCAGCGGAAGCGTACATTCTGATAAGTTTGTAGAGCCTGCTGGCCAATAGTTCATCTGTATATTGATATTGTTGTGATAGTCTACTCGCCATGGTCCGTCTACATTATTGTGCCAGATACCTTGCAGGTTAGCTGGTAGGTTGCCAGGACGTGAACTGGCAATCAACAGATAGCGGCCAAACTGGTAGTATAGTTCCTCTAAGTAATAATCTTCCTTACCCTTGCGATAGTTTATCAAACGCTGTGGGGTTGGGATGTCTTGAGTTTTTTGTCCATCATTCAATGTCAAAGAAACGCGATTGAACAATGAAGCATAATCCTTGTAATGTGCTTGAAGTAAAGCATCGTAACCTTGTGCCACAGCCTTTTTCATCCAAGAAGCAGTTGTCTCTGATGGGTTCACACCTACGTATGCTCGAGGGTTCTTAAAGTCTGGATTGAAGTTAACTTTATAGTCTGTGTCCGCTGTAATCAAGAAAACAACTTCGTTAGCACCATTGATACTCAGTTTCCCATTGCCATTACTGATGGTACCACCTTGGTTTAGAGCTTGGATGCGGACTACATACTCCATCTGGTTATTGTCAAGATGTGCCTTGAATACCAAACCATTGCTTCCATCTGCTTCCATCTTGCCAGTCGATACTGGGTTTGATTCGTAGCTGAATACTAAGTTCTGCTTGCCCGGTTGGTCTGCCTTGAAACGTACAACCATGACATTATTCGGGTAGGAGATGAAATAGTTACGCTCATATCTCACACCATCCTTCTTAAACTGTACTGTTGCCAACGCCGAATCCAAAGAAAGTGCACGCTTATACTCACTCATACCGATAGAACTCAAGCCCGTCTCTATATAAAACTCACCCATAGTGGTGAAATTACCAAAGCGGAAAGGGTTTTCCTTCCAAGATTCATAAGGAACAGTACTATTGAAGTTCTTGCGTGTCAGTAACGCAGCCTTCTTTTCGTCACCATCAATGAATGCCTGACGAATTTCATTCAGATAATGTGCCGACTGCTTGTTCACATTCCAATATGCATCGGCACCAGCTGACGTATTTGGACCACCACGCCACAAGGTTTTCTCGTTGAATGTGATGCGCTCAGCCTCTATAGAGCCCATAATATTGGCACCTAAGCTACCATTTCCAAGCGGGAGAGATTGAGATTCCCAGTCAGCATCTGGATTCTGAGCAGTATCGCCAGCTGATATAGGCTTTTTCCCATCTTTCCATAATTCAGGGGTATTCCCCCACCATATAGCTTTATTTACCAGTGTAGTAGGCCTGTCAAACCAGATGGTAAGCCCATCCTTTACGTCAGTAGCATTTGCAGAGAGTGCAACGCTAAACATGATTGCTAAATGAAATAATCTTTTCATTATAATCTTAATTCCGCAATGATTTAATTTAAGTAATAATATAGTATCTGAGCAATAAAAGCTGATCAGGATTTTGTCTTGCCACGAAATTCACTTTACTTAGTGTTGGAAGAAAGCCTTGAATTAAGCAACAGACAATGGCAAAAGTACAAATAAAATCCGACATTCTCATTGCTTTGGAGGAATAATTCCTGTAATAGAGAAATTTAGAGAGACTGTAAGTCGGTATGTCTTGGGGATTTACATAAAGAAAGAACGATTTACTCCTGTTTATGAATAAATAGAAAAGGGGTTATGTCATTTGACACAGCCCCCTTTTATATGTTTTACACTACATAAGGTCAGTCTTAACACGCTTATAAACTTTCAAACACATTTGCGATCTAAAGTCTACTGCGAAACCTTATACCCATGAATTGTGGTCTTTGAGTAACCCCTTATCAGTCTGTCAGTATCTTACGCGCATGAAGGACACTTTCCTCCGTAGGCGATTCTACATCTTTGAGTGCGTAAGGCATACCTAACTGTTCCCACTTATAGACGCCTAACGAATGATAAGGCAGCACTTCCACTCGCTCAACATTGCTTAATGTATCAATGAAAGCACGGAGTTTGTGGAGGGTTTCATCATCATCATTTATGCCAGGAATCAGGACATGTCTTATCCATACAGGCTTCTTGATGTCAGAGAGATAGCGGGCACAGTCGAGGATATTCTCGTTTTTCCAACCAGTCAATTGCTTATGGGCATCGCTATCAATATGCTTTATGTCCAACAATACTAAATCGGTATATTTCATTAACTCCTCAAAAGCAGAGAAGCTACTCGACTCCCGATTGAAAGGCTGGGCTGAAGTATCAAGGCAGGTATTGATTCCTAAAGTCTTAGCTTTATGGAACAGTTCCGTAAGAGGTTGTATCTGTAACAGAGCCTCACCACCACTCACGGTGATACCGCCTTTCTCTCCCCAATAACTTCGATATCGCTGGGCTTGTGCCAAGACATCATCAACAGAGCGGAGGTTACCCCCCGCCCTGTCCCATGTGTCTGGATTATGACAGTACTGGCATCGCATTGCACATCCTTTAAGGAAGATAACGAAACGAATACCAGGCCCATCAACCGACCCGAACGACTCTACAGAGTGTACCCGCAGCATCAGTTCGGAAGTCGGAGAATCCAATAAATTGTTATGTTGATTATTCACTTTACATTGAACCATGTGCACGACGTGCAATAACATCCATCTGCTGCTCGCGTGTAAGGTCGATGAACTTCACAGCGTAACCGCTCACACGGATGGTGAAGTTTGCATACTCTTCCTTCTCTGGATGTTCCATACAGTCAATCAGCTTATCTACACCAAAGACATTCACGTTCAAGTGGTGTGCACCACGATCGAAGTAACCATCCATTACACCCACGAGTGTACTGATACGCTCCTCATCATTGTGACCGAGTGCATCTGGACTAATAGTCTGTGTATTAGAGATACCATCAAGCGCATACTCGTATGGAAGCTTAGCTGTTGAGTTCAACGAAGCCAACAAACCATTCTGCTCTGCTCCGTAAGATGGGTTAGCACCCGGAGCAAGCGGTGCACCAGCAGGACGACCATCAGGCATATTACCTGTAAACTTACCATATACAACGTTTGAAGTGATGGTAAGAATACTTGTTGTAGGCTCTGAATTGCGATAGGTATGGTGCTTGCGGATCATATTCATAAAGGTCTTCAACAACCATACAGCGATATCATCAGCACGATCATCGTCGTTACCATAACGTGGGAAGTCGCCCTCAGTCTTGAACTCGATAGGGAAGCCTGTCTCATCACGTATGATATTAACCTTTGCATACTTGATTGCAGAGATAGAGTCAACCACATGGCTGAATCCAGCGATACCCGTTGCGAAAGTACGACGTACGTCAGTGTCAATGAGGGCAAGTTCTGCAGCCTCATAGAAGTACTTATCGTGCATGTAATGGATGAGGTTCAATGTGTTTACATACACACCTGCCAACCACTCCATCATATCCACGAAGCGAGGCATGAACTCATCGTATGTTACGACATCACCCTCTATTGGACGATAAGCAGGTCCACACTGCTCACGTGTCTTGCTGTCAACGCCACCACTGATTGCGTAGGTAAGACATTTTGCGAGGTTTGCACGTGCACCGAAGAACTGCATCTCCTTACCCGTCTGTGTTGCAGATACGCAGCAGCAGATTGAATAGTCATCGCCCCATATTGGACGCATCACGTCATCATTCTCATACTGAATAGAGCTTGTAGAGATAGAAATCTTTGCAGCATAATCCTTGAAGTGCTTTGGAAGACGTGAGCTATAGAGCACAGTGAGGTTAGGTTCTGGTGAAGGACCCATGTTCTCAAGTGTATGGAGGAAACGGAAGTCGGTCTTTGTTACCATAGAACGGCCATCCATACCCAATCCTGCTACTTCGAGAGTTGCCCATACAGGGTCACCAGAGAAGAGCTGGTTGTATGAAGGGATACGTGCAAACTTAACCATACGGAACTTCATTACCAAGTGGTCGATGAGTTCCTGTGCCTCAGCCTCAGTAAGTGTACCTTCCTTGAAGTCACGCTGAATGTAGATATCGAGGAAAGTTGAGATACGACCTACTGACATCGCAGCACCGTTCTGTGTCTTAATGGCTGACAAATAACCAAAGTAAAGCCACTGTACAGCCTCACGTGCGTTGTTAGCTGGTTCAGAGATATCATAGCCATAGATGGCTGCCATCTCCTTCATCTCTTTCAAAGCCTTAATCTGCATAGAGATTTCCTCACGCTGGCGGATAATCTCTTCGGTCATAGTACCGTCACCGCAGTTGCGGAGGTCCTTTGCCTTCTCATTGATAAGGAAGTCTACACCATAAAGTGCTACACGACGATAGTCACCCACGATACGACCACGACCATAGGTATCAGGAAGACCTGTGAGGATATGGTTGTGTCTAACGAGTTTCATCTCGTCAGTATAAGCATCGAATACACCCTCGTTGTGTGTCTTGCAATACTTCGTAAAAATCTCATGAAGTTTCTCTGATGGCTCATAACCATAGGTTGTACATGCCTGCTCAGCCATCTTGATACCACCATAAGGCATAAAGGCACGCTTCAAAGGCTTGTCTGTCTGCAAACCTACAACCTTCTCCAGCTCCTTTGTTCCTTCGCCAATATAGCCAGGACCGTAAGCAGTCATACTGGACACCACCTCGGTCTCCATATCTAAGACACCACCCTTAGCACGCTCCTGCTTCTGCAGTTCTTTGAGCATACCCCAAAGTTTGTCTGTTGCTTCTGTTGGCTTCTCAAGGAAGGAAGCATCACCATCATAACTATCATAATTATCTTGGATAAACTGACGCATATTGACTTCATCAAGCCACTTGGTTCCAGTAAATCCTCTCCATGCTTTTTTCATGACTGTTTATTTGTTATTATGTGAAACGTTTGAATTAATATGCTTGTAAATTGTTATACTGATTGAGCATTACTAATTACCGAGGACAAAGTTAGACAAAAAAAACGTAATATCAGCTATTTAGATATACTTATATTTAAAAGATGAATATAAATACCTATAAATAGTGAGAAGAAATCTACTCTTGCAAACATTCCAAACTTATAGGTATGAAATTTAATTGTTTAAAAAACCAAACAATAAGAGTAAAATGGTAAGTATGAAGCCTCAACACCAAGCGGAAAACGCATACTTACCATTCTACCTGACGAGAATAGCCATTGCCACTAAATACTTTCCGTATCAACTGAAGACCTACGATTTACGAAGTCGGGAATCATCACTGGCATTGAACCTTGTTCAATAGAGCGTTTGGATAGCTCAGCAATGCAACACCACTCTGCTAAGTCATACACATCCATATCCAACGGCAAACCTTGTTGCAAGCATTGGGCGAGCCGTAAGTCCATAAAGTAAGACATTCCGCCACGTGCGTCGAGCTCTTTGGCTAAGGCAATTGTCTCTGAAGGGAAAGAAGGTGCATAATGATTGAGTAGTGTCTCTATCTGAGAAGCGTTCAAAGGTAGCTTATCATCCTCCATTTCAATACCCACTTTGGCTGCCATCTCTGGGCTTAACTGCACCTCTGGGACAGGATATTTAGCTGCATAACCCTGCGTTCCGACTGCTTGAAACATACGACTATATGGGCGAGGCGTCATCACATTATGTTGAATGAGCATCGTCTTCCCCTTCACGGTACGTATCATCGTAGACGTTTGGTCGCCATTAGCAAAGCTATCACACGCCTTCCCCATCACCTCTTGATACATCTCCGCACCCTTAAAAGCATTGGTTTGCATGGCTGTAAGATAGTGCATACGATCACTGCGATGAATATCCAGCAATCGACAGACTGGGCCAATGCTGTGCGTCGGATAGATATCACCTGCGTTAAGACGACTATACTCCATGCGCCAAGCTGTCCAGCGGTCGCCAATAGGATGTGCATAACCACCTTCCACGTGTACAAGTTCTCCAAGCAAACCCTCACGTGCCATCTGACACACCGCCATCTCGAAGTTATCGTACACTGCATTCTCAAGCATCATACAGTGCTGTCGTGTCCGTTCAGCCGTGTCTATCAGCTTCCAAATATCTTTTAAGGTGAGAGCTGCAGGTACTTCCACAGCCACACTCCTACCCTGCTCCATTGCATGAATAGCAATTGGCACGTGCGACATCCAATCCGTGCAGACATACACAAGGTTTATCCCTTCCTGATAGCATAAGTCTACATAAGCCGTTTCGCCCCAATAAACCTTAGGACGAGGTCTACCCTCCTGCTCCACGTGCCGTGCAACCTCCTCAGCCACATCCTTTGACACGTCGCAAACCGCAACAATCTCAACCTTAGGAATATGACACCAGCGTGTCACTGCCATTCTTCCACGCGCTCCTACACCCACAAAAGCCACGCGCAACAGCGGCATTGGCGGAAGCGCCAACGATAAGACATCACGCTGACCAGCAGCACGAGGTGGCACAAAAGTTTTTAACGGACGCACCGCCGACATCATTTCCATTGCCATTATGATTTAATTTCAGTGCAAATATACCTAAAAAAGAGAGAAGAAAAAAGATGTTCCAAAGAAAATCAAAGGTTCTTCCGTTTATACACTATCGTCTATTAGTGCATAAACAGATTTATTTTAGTTTCGAACAGACTTACTTGTCGTTACAATAAAAGCGCAATAACAATACCAAATTTCAAGCCCAAACAAGATGACAACAAGAAAATAAGAGACATGTGAACGTCATACAATTCCATTAAAAAACAAGAGGAACCACGACTCTCCCACCCTCTTTTGTAAACTATTTTCACACACTTCAAAACCAACACATGCTCTTTTAGCTTCGTAAAGACGCCCTTTTGGCTTGCTAAAGGTGCCCTTTAAGACCCTTACTAACGCCCTTTTGAAGTCCAATTAAGCACCTTTTGAAAACCGCTTTTATAACCTACTGATACTCTGCCGATTACAAACTCGCTTTTTATTCCTATTTTTCGCCATCCTTTTAGGTCAAACACTCTAATTCATGTAATCATTTTTTACCTCTTATTCATTCCATTTTTCCTTGTGACTTGCTATTTGTTAGACCTACGATACGACTTTAAAAACAGCTTAATCCAAATAGAATGAGAAAGAAGTAAACAAGCCAACTACACGTGATAGCCTCATAAAACAATTGAGTTGAACCCATATTCTATAACAAAAATGGGGTTTCGGTAATTTGGAGTGATAAGTTTTGCCACTTAAGTTTAGAACTTTGACCTAATGTCACACAGAGAAAAGGAGAGGACGGAGGATTATTAAAACAAAGCAATGGAAGTCACGGAGGCACCGTTGGTGCCATAGAGCGACGGAGCTTGCTTGCACACATTTTTAGTAACTTTATGCCCAAAGCATTTATCCCAAAAAGTTATCAAGAATCTGTACGCTATACCTCCGTCGCTCTTTGTGCCTCGGCACCTCCGTAACATTGTGTTTACCTCCGTCCCCTCCGTGACTCCGTGTGCCTATTATATAAGTCTTTTTGTTTATCAACCATATTTCAGAAGAACCACAAAAATGACTTCAGAGAAAACTATTCAGTACTTGCAGAAAATTAACCACAGAATTACTTGCATACTACACAAAAACGACGTACCTTTGCGAGCACAACCAATAGGTAACGTAAAGGATACATTTCTATATCGCAAAGCAATGATTCTGAAGGGTATTTTAGGAAACACTTTTCTTAATAAGTTTCCATAAAGATGTAACGACAGCTCTGTTTTCTATTATTATAAGATAGGAAAGAGAAAACAGAATGAGTAGATATGGCTACAACGAGTAGTCAAGATGCGTTGGATTAACGCGTTAACTTTTCACTTGTTTTTACGAAAACAAAAAGACCAATTTATGAAGAATTTAATTCATTTGTCTTGTCTTGCAATCATGTTTCTTCTATGTGCGTGTCATTCAAAGAAAGAAACACAAGTAAAACCAGTTTACACTGCAACGACACCACTGGTAGAAAGCATCTCCCTACCACAGTCTTATGTAGCAAACATTGCCTCACAACGTAACATTGAAGTTCACTCTCAGCAAACCGGTATTTTGCAAGATGTGTATGTTAGTGAAGGTCAGTTTGTGAAAGCAGGTCAACCTCTATTCCGTATTGCAATTGTTGGTGCTAACGAAGAGATTGCCAAGGCAAAGGCAGCTGCAGAACAGGCAAGTATCGACTTGCAGAATGTAACAACGCTAACGGATAACAAAGTGCTCTCAAATAATGCGAAGCGCATGGCAACGGCTAAGTTGAAAGGAGCAGAAGCCGACTATCAATTGGCTGTATTACATAAGCGTCTGTCTCTTATCCGTGCGCCTTTCTCAGGCATCTTAGGGCGTATTCCTAATAAAGCAGGAAGTCTGGTAGAGCCGAGTGATTTACTTACCAGCTTATCAGATAATAGCAAGGTGTTTGCCTATTTCAATATTTCAGAAACAGATTATTTAGATTTCCGCCTCCATCCAGAACGCTTTTCACAAAGTCCACTACAGCTTGTTTTGGCGAATGGTGATGTCTTTCCTGCAAGCGGAAAGATATTAGATATTGGTGGACAGTTTGATAGTTCAACAGGTACGATTGCTGTTCGTGCCGTCTTTAGCAATGCCAACAATCTTTTACGCAATGGTCAGACGGGTACGATAAAACTCTTTATACAAAAGAAAAATGCAATATTGATACCACAAGAAGCTGTCTATGAGCTTCAGGATAAGAAGTATGTATTTGTGGTTGACAAGAATAATATTGCTCGCCAACGTGCTATCAAGATTGATGCTGAGTTTACAGGAGCATACGTTGTTTCCTCAGGGTTACAGCCTACTGACCGTTATCTTCTTGACGGTATACAGAAAGTAAATGATGGAGATAAGGTACGTGTGTCTATGGTTTCTCCACAAGCATCAATGAAGTTGGATAAGTTAAACGCTAATTAGGTATGTTTAAGATCTTTATTCGTAGACCAGTGCTCTCTATTGTAGTATCATTGGTCATTGCCTTTATTGGAATTCTGTCGCTTTCAAATCTACCTATAACGCAGTTTCCTTCCATCTCTCCTCCTAAGGTAAATGTGATTGCTAACTATCCAGGAGCAAATAATGAGTTGTTGGTAAAATCAGTTATCATCCCTTTGGAGCAGGCTTTGAATGGTATTCCTGGTATGAAATATATCGAAAGTAATGCGGGAAACGATGGTGAAGCAGAGCTAAATGTCGTCTTCAAGTTGGGAACTGACCCAAATGTTGATGCTGTAAATGTTCAGAACCGTGTGTCATCGGCTACCAATAAATTGCCTGCGGAGGTTATTCGAGAAGGTGTAAAGATATCACGTGAAGAGCCAAACATACTTATGTATATCAATCTTTACAGTGATGACCCAAAGGTTGATCAGGGCTTCCTCTACAACTATTTCGATATCAACATATCACCAGAGTTGTTGCGTGTCGATGGTGTTGGCGACCTTGATATCCTTGGTACACGTAATTATGCAATGCGTGTATGGCTCCATCCAGACAAGATGATAGCCTACGGATTATCAACAGATGACGTCAGTGATGCACTTGAAGATCAGAATATAGAGGTCTCTCCGGGAAAGTTGGGAGAGAGTGGAGGACAACGTCCACAGGTCAAAGAGTATGTCTTAAAGTATCCAGGACGTTACACAACAGAGGATGAATATAAGAATATCATCATCAAGAGCAATAAAGATGGTAATATCGTACGCTTGAAAGACATTGCTGATGTACACTTAGGTAGCGAAGTATACGATATCTACTCAACCTTCAATGGACGCCCTTCAGCTGCTGTGACCTTGAAACAAGCTTATGGTAGTAATGCTCGTAACGTTATCACCAAGGTGAAGGACGCTATGGCTCGTCTGCAAAAAGATATGCCTAAGGGGATGCACTATGAGATTAGCTATGACGTTAGCCGGTTCTTAGATGCAAGTATTGAGAAAGTAATACACACCTTATTTGAGGCTTTTATCTTAGTAGCAATAGTTGTGTTCATCTTCTTAGGGGATTGGCGTGCCTCTATCATACCGATTATGGCTGTACCAATATCACTTTTGGGCAGCTTTATTGCAATGATGTTGTTCAACATAACGCTCAATATGATATCCCTCTTTGCCTTAGTCATGGCTATTGGTATTGTGGTGGATGATGCTATTGTGGTAATTGAAGCGGTGAATGTTGAGATCTCTCGCAACAAACTTTCACCTGTTGAAGCTACGGAAAAAGCCATGAAAGAGATCAGTGGAGCAATTATTGCAATCTCTTTAGTTATGGCTTCTGTATTCATTCCTGTAGCCTTTATGGGTGGTCCAGAGGGTATGTTCTATCGTCAGTTCTCAATCACAATGGCGTCAAGTATTCTCTTCTCTGGCTTTGTTGCCCTAACTTTGACCCCTGCATTGTGTGCCCTTATCTTGACAAAGGAGCAGGAGAACCATGTTAAATTAGGATTTATTGGACGTGTCCTGCAACGCTTTAATGCTAAATTCGATAGTGGTAGCCGTAAGTACGAACGCCTCATACAACATACAGTAAAGAAGAAGTCTTTAACAATAATATTGATATTGGTGTTCTGTGGATTAGCATATTGGATCAATATGGGACTCCCTTCGGGCTTTATTCCACAAGAAGATCAGGGTATGATTTATGCCGTAATAGAGACTCCTCCAGGGGCTACTATCGAACGAACTAACGCTGTTGCGCAACAGCTTCTTAAGATAGCAGAGAAAGAAGAGGACGTCGAAAGCGTGTCTTCTTTAGCTGGTTTTGAGATTCTTTCTGAGGGAACAAGTGCCAATTCTGGTAGTTGTTTGATTAACCTCAAAGACTGGAAACATCGCAAACGTACCGCAAAGGAGATTATTAGTGACTTGGAACAGAAATGTGAGAATATCACACAAGCAAACATAGACTTCTTTGAACCACCATCAATTCCAGGCTATGGGGCTGCCAGTGGATTCGAACTACGTCTCTTAGATAAGACTGGTAAAAACGATTATCATGAGATGGAGCGGGTGAGCAAGGCGTTCGTTAAAGATCTAAACAAGCGCCCCGAGATTGGTAACGCATTCACTTTTTACTCTGCGAGCTTCCCTCAATACATGCTTCATGTTGATGACGAGAAAGCTTTACAAAAGGGAGTTAAGCCTGGAAAGGCACTGAACAACTTATCAATCTTAGTAGGTTCGGATTACCAAACAGGATTTATTCTATTCGGAAAACCTTATAAAGTAATTGTACAAGCTGCTCCACAGTATCGTGATTTCCCTAATCATCTATTAAGTCTTTATAGTAAAAATGAAGATGGACAGATGGTTCCATATTCCGACTTTATGTCGCTTTCAAAGACTTATGGTATGAGTGAGATTACTCGTCATAACCTTTACAACTCCTCAGAAGTGACAGGAGCACAAGCACATGGATACTCAAGCGGACAGGCATTGCAGGCTATTCAAGAGGTAGCACAACGCTCTCTCCCTAAAGGATATGACTATGACTGGGCTGGTATCTCTAAAGACGAAGCAGAACAAGGTAATACGGCTATCGTCATCTTCGTGGTTTGTCTCGTATTTGTCTACCTTATTTTGGCAGCACAATATGAGAATTTCCTACTGCCATTACCTGTGATTATATTCCTACCAGTGGGTATATTTGGAGCGTTCCTCTTCTTAAAAGCTTGTGGATTAGAGAACAATATCTATGCGCAGATAGCCTTAGTGATGCTCATCGGTCTGTTAGGAAAGAATGCCGTACTGATGGTAGAGTATGCCGTTCAGCGTAAGAATGCGGGCGAACGGATTTCTCAAGCAGCCATCTCTGCCGCTATTGCACGCTTCCGCCCTATCCTTATGACGAGTATTGCCTTTATAGCAGGTCTGATTCCATTGGTATTTGCCTCTGGTGCTGGTGCCATTGGTAACCGTACCATTGGTACTGCTGCTGTCGGAGGAATGGTCATTGGTACCTTAGGCGGCTTGTTACTCATCCCTGGCCTTTACTATATCTTTGCTGGAATGACTGACAAACTGGTACATTATCAGAAGGAGAAGCCACTGAGTGAAGAGAAAGATAAACGTTATAAGAACAAACAATTAAAAGAAAGTACTCATGACGACAAAGAGTAAACTATATCATGTCATTACTATTCTTGTAATCCTTATGAGCATCGTTGCCTGCAAAACACCGCAGGCTACAATGCCCAAAGATACGCTTAAGGACTCTTTACCAGCCTTATCCAAGGATAGTAGCGTAACTATATCTCCTGCATGGCGAGAGTTCTTCCAAGACCCAATGCTTCAAACACTGATTGAAACTGCCTTACAAAATAATCAAGATCTTAAGATTACATTGCAGGAACTGGCGATAGCAAGAAGTGCGATTAATGCTAAACAAGCTGCTCTCCTACCTTCTGTTACAGCAAATATTGGTGCGGGAGTTTCTAAAGTTGGCCGCTACACAGCAGAGGGAGCTGGTAATGTTGGTACGGAGATGACTCCTGGGCATAAGATTCCAACTGTTATTCCAGACCTCTCTCCATCACTACAAGTAGACTGGACCATAGATTTATGGAACAAATTAAATAGTGGTAAAAAAGCTGCTGTAGAGCGATATTTGGCTTCTGAAGCTGGACAACGTGCTATCAAAAGTCAGTTAGTGGCAGATGTAGCAGAGAACTATTACCTATTGTTGGCTCTTGATTACAAGTTATCGGTTATGCAACAATACATCTCGCTACAGAAGGATGCAGTGAGAATCGCTCGTATTCAGAAAGAAGCTGATGCTGATACACAGTTAGCTGTTGAGAAGTTCGATGCAGAATTGGCTAAAGCACAGGCTGATGAGTACCTTCTACGTCAGTCTATCGTTGAGACGGAGAATAATCTAAACCTTCTGTTAGGTAGATTTCCTCAAACCATACAACGCACAAAGGTTGACTTCTTACAGCTGCCAATGCCTACAACTGCACATTCCTTATCTACTCAACTCCTATTACAACGTCCTGATGTTATTCAAGCTGAGCACCAGCTAAAGGCTGCTAAATGGGATGTGGAGACTGCACGTAAAGAGTTTCTCCCCTCGTTTAATATCTCTGCGGCTATTGGATTAAATGCTTTTAACCCTAAGTACTTATTCAAACTACCAGAGTCTTTGGCGTTTAATGCCTTAGGTGGACTTACCGCTCCTCTTATCAATAAGAAGGCTATTCAAGCCAACTTCGCTCAGGCTGATGCGTTACAGATAGAGGCTCTTTATAATTACGACAAAACATTGCTTACTGCTTTTATAGAAACAAGTACGCTGCAATCTAAGATTTCTAACATTAAGTTGCTCCAACAATTTAAGCAGAAACAGAACGATGCTTTGGTAAGAGCCGTTTCAGCTGCTCAAAAACTATACCTCAATAACAGAGCTACTTATTTAGAGGTGATAGATAGTGAGCGCGGACAGTTAGACTGTAAAATGGAACTTATTGACGCAAAGTCACAACAGCTCTCAACCCTTATAGAAATGTATAGTGCGTTCTTTTAGCACTAAGAAAGACTAAGGATTCTACTTTCTGCAGCTAATAAAGATGTTTTATTACGCTGCGGAAGGATTGAATTTTCTTTACATTGCTTCTATATATTTACGCTTAAAAAGGGTAAAAACCAAGCTCTAAAATCGCCTTTGTAAGTCGCTTGCTATCAGGGGAGTTGCAAAACAGCACTTTAAAAGGTGCTTAGCAAGACTTCAAAAGGGCGTTAGTTGCATTGCAAAAGGGCATCTTTTGAAAGCCAATTGGGCGTTAATTGAAAGGCAAAAGAGCATCTTTTGATTTTCAATCTTTGAAGTTTATTTACAAAATAGAAGAAATTAAAGAGGGATGCACATCAACTTGTGCATCCCTCTTTTCGTATCATTCCTCAGTTTTTCAGTTCCTCTTAGTCTTCTACTCGTTCAAAAATGAGAGTGGAAAAGTTAGTGTGGGACTGTTTAACATGAGGAGGTATGAGCGGATTAGTCGCTCAAACCGAAGAGTTCTTTGTAGCCAGGGTTTTGTGTTAACTGCTTATTGAGCGCACGCTGGCTGGTAGGAACCATGCTTAAGTAATAGGTATCTAACCATCCACCATGTGCAAGTGGACTCTCATAGGTGTAAATCCAACCGCTTCCAGCAGTGTTGTTCTCGGCAGAAGCCTTACCACTTCTCATGATTTCCTCGTAGTCTACAAACTGACCTGAGTAGGCATTAGCCTTTGGTGCATAGATATTATCGCTGGCAGTAGTCCACAAGCCACAAGGCTGACGGTTGACATAATAAGCTGCCTTTGCCCAACGACGGATGTCATAGAAGGCAAAGCCCTCACCGAACAACTCAATCTGACGCTCACGGCGAATCTCCCACAGCACTGGGTTTACATTGTAGTTACCAAACTTTCCGCCCTTACCTGTCCACCAAGGAGCATTACCCTTGTCACGATTAGGGTCGAAACTGTCGTTGATGTCAGCCACTGTCATGTGTGCAACACCCGCACGATCGCGCAGCTTGTTGATAGTCTTATCAGCCACAGCTTGGTCGAACTGCTGCAACTCCCATGCAGCCTCAGCATAGTTCAACAACACCTCTTCAATCTTGAAGATTGGTTTATCAGCTGTACAGAAAGCCGATGAACCGGTTGAGAACTCCCACATATCATAGTTCTTCCAGAAGTAGTAACCCGTACGACAACGCATATATGGCACACGAGAGTCGGTTGTGAGGTTAGGACTCACTGGTGTAAGTGCAGCACCCCAGTTCTGTCCAGGACATCTCTTCATGCCCTCACCGCCATAAGAACCACCACGCAAACACTTCTCGTTAGCACCCATATAGTCGATGTAGTAACGATATTTGGCAGCCTCATCAGCTGTAACGACATGACCTTGGTTGTTATCACCAGCCTTCAAGAACTTCCAACTCTTAAAGGTATTTACGTTATCAACCGCACCTTTGTGAGGAGCTACGACGTAAGGAGGTTGGATATTCTGATAAAGACGAGGGTCACGGTCAGCGAAGGTTCCCCACATGTCTTTGCCCTTACCACCCTGATAGCCAGAGGTTGTATTGCCGATTGGCAAACCATTCTTCATCAAGAACATATCCACCGTGTACTGAGGAACGTCAGCACCATTAGCCGCAATGTGTTCAAAGTCATTATAACGATTCATCAACACATTGTTTACAAACTCCTTGTAGAAGATAACTCCCGGCTTACCCTTTAGGCTCTCTGTGGTCCACATCTCGCCATATCCAGTAGCAGGTTGGTTTTGTTTATCCTCGCCCTTATAGAGAGTTGGATAAGCATCCATCAGTTCCTGCGATACCGTTAGACACTTCTGTAGATAGGTTTCATAAGGCTCGTTGAGTCCATGATACTTTGCCCATGTACCTTCGCGGAGTAAGAAACGTGACAAAGCTGCCTTAACAACATTTGCATTCACTGTGTTATCGCCATCGTTAAAGTTGCCGATGTTTGCTGCAGCATACTCTAATCTTGCCACGATACTATCAGCTACTTCGGCACGTGGTGTACGTGGTCCGTAGCTTTCTGGCGAACTCTCGTCAAGCACTTTGTTCACCCAAGGCACATCACCAAAGCGGTCGATGAGTTCCATATACCAGTAAGCCGAGAAGAAATAAGCCACCGAACGCCAATGAGCAGCCTGTGCCTCTGTGAGCGCACCATCATTAAGATGACTCAACATAATGTTCACTCGACGGATATAAGAGAAGTCCCATCCTCCTCCATCGGCTGTTGCCGTAATGGTTTGATAGGCGTATGGGTTGCGAGCATTATCACGATGGGTCACCAATCCGCCATACCAATCGCCATAGAATTGCGCATTCATATAGCTGTTGTTGATACTGGTATGGATGGTAGTGTTCGTGAACATCTCGTAACAAGGGTTCATAAACGCCTTGAAATTATCGTATTCCTTAAACGCATTCTCCTCAGTGAGGTCGGTCAAAGGGTATTTCTCAAGAAAATTATCATTGCATGCCGTTAGTGTTGTTGCTGCAACACAGATGGCTGTTAATATCTTTTTCATAAGTACTTATTATGATTAGAATGTGATACTTGCACCTAAAGAGATAGTGCGGTAATATGGATAGCCCCATGAAATGCCGTTGCTGAGAGCGTTAGCAGTTGATGATGGTGCCGTACCTTCTGGGTCATAGCCCTTTGGCAGACTGCTGAATGTAGCGAGATTCTCGATACTTAGATAGAACTTAGCATCCTGTATGAAAGCTCTCTTCACCCATTCCTTAGGCAGGGTATAGGCAAGTGTGATATTCTTTATACGCATATAGGCTGCATTCTGCAGATACTTGTCGCTTACACGAGTGTTAGAACCCACATTATTACCTTGATCATAAATACGGAACAGCTTACTATCTGGATTTACAGGAACCATATAATCGCTGCTTGCAGGGTCGTAACTCTTAGCTCTCCAATAGTCGGTTTGGTTCGCATAGAGTGCTTGGAACACAGCATCGCCTGCTCCTGCGCCACCGAATGGGAACAGAGCTGGACCGCCAAGCCAGTAGTCTCGCTTGCCAACACCTTGCAAGAGCACTTCTAAACTCCAACCCTTATAAGAAGCACCGAGGCTAATACCGAACTGATAACGTGCTGCGTCATTACCAATTATCTTACGGTCACCAGGGTTATCTACGGTATTATCGCCTGCATTGATTACACCATCAGTACGCAAGTCTTTGAACTTCACATCACCAGGTTGTGGATTATAACCATTGATTTTTACTACACCTTCTTTCAAAGTCCAAGTCTTATGCTTTGCATCATCAGCATTGAAGTCGTTGATAGTGTAATATCCATCCGTCTCATAACCCCATATCTCACCGATTTTTCTTCCTACATAATAATCTGAAAGCAGGCGAGACTCGTTATTAAACTTCGTGATTTCTGCCTGACTATCATAGATATTAAAGCCTACATGATAGCCGAAGTCACCAATCTTATCGCGCCATGTCACGTTAAGTTCCCATCCTCTGTTCTTCATGTCAGCCACGTTCTGCAGCGGAGCGGCTGTACCTACAACCTTAGGAATCTCTATTCCAGCTGCCAACATACCTGTTGTACGACGGTCGAACCAGTCGAATGTAGCAGTAAGGCGGTTCTTAAAGGCGTAGAGATCGAAGCCAATATTCAACGTAGTAACCTTCTCCCAAGTGAAGTTGCGGCTTACCAAGCCCGGAGAAGTGATGTAAGTGGTCTTTCCTTCACCATCCAAGATGTAAGTACCATTGCTATGTAGGCTCATTACTGGTGAGAACTGATAAGGACTGATACGCTGATTACCAACAGAACCATAGGAACCACGCACCTTAAATTCATCCAACCAGCTACGTGACCAGTTCATAAACGACTCCTGACCTAAACGCCATCCCACACTCACTGATGGGAAGAAGCCAAAGCGATGACTCTTAGGGAACTTAGAAGAACCATCATAACGACCGTTTAACTCAAGTAAATAGCGGTCCATAAAGGAGTAATTCAAACGTGCAAAACCACTACGAATAGAATACTCAGAGTACTTATCATCAATGGTCTTCTCACCTGTTCCACCTGCGAATGATGGTACGGTAGGAACTGCCTGAGCAAGTACATTACCATAGAAATAGCGATAGAACGACTTTTCTTGGTTGAAACCAGCCATCGCCTTGAATGAATGTGCACCCCAACTGTGGTCGTAATTAGTAAAGATATTCAACGCATTATACTTTGTTGTAGCGTCATACATACGATAGAAGTCCTGACCTTTCTCAGTTGAATACTTAGCAGCCAACTGCACATCAGCAAATCTAAATCTGTTAGAATAGAACTGATAGTGCTCATCAGTGCGGTTATAGGTGTACTCACCAGTAACGGTCCAACCCGGCAACAGTTTGAAGAGAGAGCGCAAAGAGATGCGTGGCACAGACTGCTCACTAAAAGCAGAAGGTGCATTGGTCAACATATTCAGAGGAGTCTGCGATGGTAAATCATCTGAAATACCAAGGATTTCACCCGGAATGAGTCCTTCTGGGTAATAGTTAATCAAACGAGTTGAATAGAAACCACTCATGTTTCCAACATTCTCAGGCGACTGTCGCACTGAATTAGTATAGGTAAGGGTTGCCTCTTGCGTAAACCATTTCTGCAAATCAGCTGAAACAAAGCCGCTGATTGTCTTACGTCTAAACATATCTTTATCTGTAACCAATGGTCCGTTCTCACGGCTCAAGCTTCCAGAAACACGATAACGAATCTTGTCAGTTCCGCCAGAGATGGTCAGATTATGGTTGGTAATTGAACCTGTTGTAAGGATGTTCTTAGCCAAATTCTTCTCTGACAACCAGTAAACACGACCATCAGTGTCCTTAAAGATACCATCGCCTACAGTTGCAACAGACGAAGGATCAGTCTGATACTTCTGCAAATAGTCGCGCCACTTGCTCACATCACCATTACCAGCCCAATAAGAATTAGAATAACCAGCCTCAAGATAAGCATCCAAATACTGCATCAAAGAAGCCTGCTCCAAATGGTTGAGCGACTGCTCCCATCCTAAACTAAAATTATAGTTGGCTGTGAAACGTGCGTCATTCTTCGGATGTTTCAGTGTTACCAATATCACACCGCCTGCTGCACGCGCACCGTAAATAGCTGAACTGGCAGCATCTTTCAATACCGTTACACTCTCGATATCTTCAGGGTTCAGCGTACTCAGGTCGCCTTCTACGTTGTCAATCAAGACTAACGGACCACCTCCATTGATAGAAAGCGTACCGCGCACGTTCATAGACTTTGAATAACCGGGACCAGAACCACCGCCGATGGTAAGTCCAGGCATAGCTCCTTGCAGTGCTGCTGCAGCGTTTACGACTGGTCTATCACCCAAGACGTCGCTCATCTTCACTTGAGAAACGGAGCCAGTGAGGTTGGCTTTCTTTTGTAATCCGTAACCAACAACGACCACTTCGTCAATGGCTTTGACATTACTTTTCAGTGTTACAGCCATATTAGCAGCTGCTTTCTGCTCTGACTCGTCAAAACCTACGTAACGGAAAACCAGCGTAACGCCAGTTGGCACCTGTATAGAGAAGTGTCCGTCGAGGTCGGTAATCGTTCCATTTGACGTTCCTTTCTGCATAACAGTTGCCCCGACGAGCGGTTCGCCTTGGCTGTCTTTAACAGAACCTGTGATTGTTGTTAACGTTTGCGCGTCCACACACAGTGGGACAAGCAACAGCATGATGAGCAAAAGCCTGCCCATCGCTTTCATAGTTCGATGTAGATAAATGTTCATTTGTATAAATTTAGGTAAATTGTTTTCAGTTATCTATAGCTTCATTTTAGGTTGGCTATTCGCCATTATGTGCGTTCATATCACCATCTCTGCGCCATGTCACACACATAGTAGTATGCCTTTTCAGGCGTAACCCTGCTTCTATTTAGTCGACTGCAACAACGTTCAAACTTATTCCTTTAATTGTTGTGCGTTTAGGTTTATTCTTGCTTGCAGCGGGGTTAGTAATTGTTTAGGGTTGTAAAGATATATAATTACATCAAATAAAAGGGGTATGCTTAACAATTATTAAGCATTTCAAGCCCTGCACTTCATTATATCTTACAAATGTTGTAGTGTTTTTATGGCATTATATTAGGCATAAGTTGTTTTCATACAGAGAATATATTACAAGGGATTTGGTACTCCGAACCATTGGTGCGAAGTATCAACACCAAACGTGCTAAGCATCCGCACCACATGTGCGGAGCATCAACACATCAATAGAAAAGAGTAAGAGCAAGGCTTAATCAGATATTATTAGATACGAATGGCAGGGGTTTGTGGGAGTTATTGACCGATCAATATTATTTTATTGTAGCCCTCTTCCTGCACTGACTACCCTACCCTGCTTGTCGGTTTTGATGGTAAGGGGATAAATGCTGTGGCAACCTGACTTGCGGTAAACGGCATAGGAGGTGTTTGGTCGTAAGGGGAGGCGACGAGGAGACAAGGTATCGCCATGTAAAACGACATTACAACAAGTGGGAAGGTTGTTGATTTCAAGGACAGATGGATTGTAACTATCATACCAAAAGGCGTGTACATCCTTATTATAATGATAAAGAACTCATCTGCTGCATCTTCACCGATAAAGTATAAGCTACCACCACAGACACAACCTTGCTTCACAACGAAGGCTTGTTTATCTATGTCAAAAGCAAGACCTTCACCATCAGAACAGCCATGTAGGAATACCAAGATGAATTCTATCATCAACGTTGAGAGGAATACTGTGATTAAAAGTGTTTTATTCCTCGTTTTCAATACTCCTTTTTTCATGATCAAAACCTTTGTTCGTAGTAAGAATCTTATAAACAAAAGAGTCAATGTAAACAGCAGTATGCTTACATTGACTTATAGTTGGAGAAAATCAATATTCCGTTTTATCTGTCTTTGCTGTCCATTGCTTAAAGACTTCTAATGCTTCATTGCGTAAAAGGATCTCTGATGGCTTCTTACGATATTGCGGTTGTACGGCTATCTCCTGATAAATGAAATCGTCATCAAAACCTATGTCTGCAGCATCTTTGCGGTCGTTGGCATAGTAAATCTTATCGAGATGAGCCCAATAGATAGCACCAAAGCACATCGGACAAGGTTCGCAGGAGGTATAGATTTCACAACCGCTGAGATCAAAGGTATTCAATTTCTGACACGCTTTGCGGATTGTAGAGACTTCTGCATGCGCTGTTGGGTCGTTGTAGATTGTCACACCATTGCTTCCTTCGGCAATAATTTCACCATTACGAGCAATGACAGCACCAAATGGACCGCCCCCATTTCGTACACTGTCGGCAGAGAGTTTAATAGCTCTTCGCATCAATTCTTCTTTCGTCATTTCAGTTGTATTTTGTTAGTTCTTTTCTTCTTGTTCACGTATCTGCTGATAGATGCGGTCAAACACCTTTCTTAGCTCCACCTCACTGTCAATCGTCTTACGGATTGTTTCAAGATTCTTTGCATTCGGTGAGCCTGGAATCCATAGTTTCAGATAGCCAGAACGACCATATTTCTCTTTCATGTGGTCGCGGAAACGTTGCCACATCTGTTCATCATTCTTCTCTGGATAGTTCTCAATACCATAGAGAATGGCACGTGAGAAGACGACTTCTGGTTCAAGGTCACGATCAGCCTCAGCAACAATCTTACCATAAATGCTGCGTGGTACGCGTGAACTACTTGCCCGATGGTCTTCAACTGCTTCCTTCATAATCTTCAACTGCTCGGCTGAGAACCATTTTCGGAGTCGTGCATCGGCAATGAGAATCTTACCACTGGTGATATGATGAATGGCTCGTGGACCCGCCATACCAAGGTCGTGATAGGCAGCAATGACATATACCATATTCACATCGGCACCCGTTACGGCTGCCAAAGCAAGTGAACTCTTAATGACACGCTGCACGTGTCCGAGTCCATGACTCTTTCCAAAGTCATTATAGCGTGGGAGTATCTGTCGCTCCACAAAGTTCATTATTTCGAGGTTGGGCTGGGACATAGGGATTGGGTGATGGGTGATGAATGTTGGGTGATGATGAAATGAGATATTGGGTGAGGGGTGTTGGATGTTGGGTGAGAGGAATTAAAAGCGGGTTTATAAACCAACTAATGCAATCGTGGTTGCTATACCATAGATTAGCATGTTCCGAGCGGTTTGCGCCAAGATCAGATTTAAATCCTTACCTTTCTTTATCCTCCTCATCTGCATGGCTGTCTTGTAATGTAAGATATTATAAGGTGCAAAGATGATGACCAAGAGAATAAAGGTAAGAAGGTTATGCCTATCTTCTAAAGAGAGAAGGAAAGATAACTGAATATATGCCATAAGCCCCAAAGCTAAATAGAGTTTTTCAGCCTTTTCCTCGCCTATTCTCACAATGAGGGTTATCTTGCCATCACGCTTATCATTCTCTCTATCACGGTAGTTGTTGACAACAAGAAGAGTGTCTATCACCAGACCGCAGATAACACCTGACATAATTACGTCAAAGCACAGGGCTTGAGAATGGTCAGGAAGGATGACGTATGTGGTGAAAACGACTGGTACAATACCAAAGAAGACCAGTACCAAGACATCGCCTAAGCCAAGATAAGAGAAGTAAGTGGTGTAAAGGAAGGCAAAGAGAACGCAGGCAGCACCAACGAGTATCATTTCCCAACCACCAAAGAAGATGAGGGGAATACCAACAAGAGAAGCTAACAACGAAGTGATAACAAGTCCTATGCGCATGGCAGGGAGAGTTATCCAGCCCTCAGAACAAGCCCGCTTTGGACCTAAACGAGTGGCACGATCATCATTACCTTTCAAACAATCGAAGTAGTCATTGATGAAGTTGGAGTCTATCTGCATCAGAAAGGCAAAGAGAAAACAAAGAATGGCAGGGACAACCCGAAAGTTCTCCCCGCCACTTAGCTTCCAAGCCCAAGCAGTTCCTATCATTACAGGTACCATTGCACCTGTGAGCGTCTTCGGACGCGCAGCAAGTACCCATGCAGAAAGACTGTTGGTCTTTATCTTGTCATTCTCTGAAATCACGTTTTCGTATGTCTAAACGATTAGTTAAAGAAGTTCCAGCTGATACCAAACTGCAATACACGCTGGTTCAATGGATAGTGAGGTGTATAGAAATACTTACCGCCTGCACCACTATTCACATGCGTGAACATTACGAAGAAGCGAGTATGCTGCAACTGGAAGTTAGCATAAGCATTCAAATGTGGATAGTTGCCAATCTTTGTACGGCTCGCATCGGTTTCTTGTATACCAAAAGCACCGATTCCAGGTATGTACTCTGGCGCATAATAACTTGTGAAGTAACGACCGTCAACACCAAGGTCAACATCCAACACACGTGCTATCTTGAATCGTATAAACAGATTACTATAAGCGTTGAATGTCGGTACTGGGAGTATATCTTCCTTACTTGACTTCTGCAATGTCAGCACGTTCTGCCAGTTTAAGATACCCAAACGGAAGTCCTGTTGTAGCTGTAAAGTCAGCAAGTTGATAGGACTGCTGGACTGACGAACATTCAAGTTGTTATGCTGTACGAGGTAGTTATCACCGCTTTGGATGCGGTCGTTCTGTATACCAAAGTAGGTATAGTTTTTGAGAACATCATAGCCTACACGCAACTTGGTGCGTGTCTTCTTCAAAGAGAACTCGCCCAAGATGCGAGAATGTATCTCTTGATTGAGGTTATTGTCCCACATATAATGCTTACCAAAGTACTGACCCATATAGAATGATGGGACAGAACGATGGAAGAAAGCTGTTGCAGCGAGTTGAACTGTATCACCCAAAAGAGGGAAACCGAGGTCAGCATGACCATCAACATGAACCTGCCCTGCCCTACTTCCAGCCAACCAAGCCTCAGCACTAACGTCATAATGGAACGTCTTACCCAGTGTCTTCAACAGCTGACCACCGACAGAAATATCATGTTGATTCCATGTCTTATCCCCATTATAGAATGCTACCGTAGATCCACTTGGCGTTATCATTGAAGGGAGAGCATAATGACGCAACTCATGAGAAACAAAAGCTTTCAGTCCTGCCTTCGCCCATTTGTTGAATCCCTCAAGCAAAGCTACCGCAAAGGTATTCTTCAATGACCAGTGTTTTGTTCTATCAAAGATAGTATCATTGGCTGCAGTACCATAGTTAAAGTAGTTCTGCGCATAGAAATCAGTCGGAGTATCGTACGCTTGATAGATACGACGGTAATTATCGAAACGCACTGTATGAATGAAACTCGTCACAGGTACATACTCGTCCTTCATCCATTTCTGAGTGGAATCCTTAGCCAAAGCATCCTGCTTCTTGAGGTTTGCCATCTGAGTAGAGTCCTCCAAATTGACCGTCATACGCTCATTGGCATTAGCATTCTCCGCTGTTGTCTTCACTTGTGACGCATCACCAGCAATGACAGCATCTTCAGGTCGACCTGCAGAACGCTTCTCCTTATCGTAAGCCTCCTCATCAAACTTCTCGCCCTTTGCCTTTGCACGACGACGAGCCTTCTCTTTATCTTCTTGTGCTTCTTGTGCTTTCTGAGATTTAAGAGCAAACTGCTTTGCCTTAATCTCCTCTTCAGTCATCGGCACCTTACGGAAGAATCCGAGGCTATAACGATGGTTGAAGAACACATGTTGATTGTCATTTCTATTCCAATTCTGCTTCAAAATGGTTGGAATCTCTTCCTCGCTATAACTATCGCGGAACGATTCTGGATGCGTGATATAGGCATCATTGGCAATACCACCATTCTCAGCGACCTTCTGATGATTCAAAGAAAGAAGCAAATGTGCCTGATAGCGTTCACCTAAATAGCTTCCCCACATTGAATAGTTGAAGTGAGAAGCACTCTGACTGCTATAATATCCACGTCCGTATAGGTAATCAAACTTAAAGCCAAAACCCCACTCCTTACCTGCATTCACCGCAAAGAGTGCCTTAAATCGATCTTCTCCGTTGTTTCTATTACCTGCGGTATTATAAGAGAGAACCGTGATTGGCGAAAGGGTTGAGGTAAACTGGAACTCATTTGGCTGTACGACAAACATATCATAGGGGTCGAGGAAGAAGAATTCTGACGTGGCAGGACGGTCAATAAAGATACGATTCTGACGTGGAGAACCCAAGTTACCTAAGGTATTATACTCCCCTCGCTTTCCGTAAGTGAGGTTAGAATTCATATACATATACGACAACGTATCGGGAACAGCAGACTTGCGGTCACCGAAACGTTCATCAATTGTCCACACCTTCAACCCACGTGGTATCTCCTTGTGCTCACTTTGTATAGAATCCGAACGTCCTGCGTTACGATTGTTTCTATAACCATCAGCCGTGAAAGTACCATCATCATACGGAGTGGTGTCGTCTGTCTGTGCCATAGCAGCATTAGCCACCAACACAAAAAGGGCAAATAAGAAAGTAAGTTTCTTCATTTAACGAATAAAACGGAGTACGCTTTCGACCATCTTAAAGAGCATCGAAACAAGAATAATAATTGTACCAACCGTAGTGTAATCGGTTAAGAAATAAACAATCACACCAACAAGCGCACCTAACATAAAGATAATGTTAAGCCACTGGCGGATAGGCAAGAACCTATCTTCTGTCTCACGTTTATGACGACGACGTTCTGGACGACGTACCGTACTATTCTCTATTTCCATTTTCTTTTCTTTATTGTATTAAAAGTGTTTACCAGCAGCTTTATTTTAACGCTTTATTCAGCACATTGCATTAGACAACGCCCATACGAACATTAGGTCGTTCTCCCTATTTATCACCACTGACAAACCCCAAAAATATCTTTTCTTTGTCTTACTTTAATGCCTGAGCAAAGCCTTCAAAGATGCTATTCTTACGATCAACAGTAGCACGACGGAACTTACCAGACACTGGCAAGAGACGGGTCTGCTTCTTATTGACAGCATACTTATCGGTAATCCACTGCTCTGCCGATAGGTCAGAAACATTGCCTTGAACATCATAACGATAAGTCAAACGGTTCATTGTCAATGTTGCCTGTCCGTCACGACAAGTTGCCTGAAGAACATAATTGAACTGAGTATAGTCCAAAGAAAGGAACGAAGATGAGAAAATCAATTTCTCACGCATCGTTGCCACAATACTATGCTCACCCTTGTTCACCAAGGCAACCTTACTACCACTCAACTGATTGTCGCCCTGCGTGAGTTCTGTAAGAAAAGCAAACGCCTTGTCATAGAGTTCGTCAGCTGTTGCTCCAGGTACATTAAACGTTTCAGTCCATACCACCTGACCGTTCACCTCTGGAATAATACCCTTCTGAAGATAAAGATCCTTGTTTGCTTTACTATCCGCACTCACATTCTTATTAGCACGTGCTGCAGCAGTAGCTGGCGTTGTTGGAACAACCCACGCATCTGAAGAAGTGTTGCTAACAGTCTTTGTAGTGATTGGTGCAGCCTTTGTTGCTGGTGCTACCGTAGTCGTCTGAGCTTTATTAGCAGCCTCACTGAGTGCCGCAGCCTCGCGCGACAATTGCTCAGCCTCAGCCTTCATATCAGCAATTTTCTTTTCTATATCCTTTGCTTTCGCCTTATCCTCAGCTTCCTTCTTAGCTCTTGCTTCAGCCTCAGCCTTCGCTTTTGCAGCGTTTGCCTTAGCCTGTTCCAAGGCTGCCTTAGCCTCCTCTAACTGGCGTTGTGCCTGCTCTAACTTCTGTTCTGGAGTCAGCGTAGTCTGTGCCGCAGCCATCATTGGAAGGCACATAAACAAGAATATCAAAAATTTCTTCATAAGTTCAAACTTTTATCTAATGATAATTTAACAAGCAAAGATACAAATTATTGTTTGCTTTATCGAACCTTTCAGCAAGTTTTTATCTTTTTTTTATTGAGACAGGATAATGAAAAGACAAAGTAACAGAAGAACAGAAGACAGGATAATGTAAGACAGAATAAGAAAAAGACAAAGTAACAAAAGAACAAAAACAGGGTAATGCAAAGACAAAGTAACAAAAGAACGAATGTTTACAGTGGTATAAATTTGT
>CAKMOD010000004.1 GCA_927910885.1 uncultured Prevotella sp.
CATATACATATAGAAATATAAAATGTAATGCTGGAAAGAATCAGAAAATCAGTACTGACCTTGGCATGGCGACATATACTTCTTGCAAGTCCAATTATTACATGTGGGATGCAAAGAAAAATTATTGGGATGGGTTTGCAAGCAGTCAGCCTTTACTCAACAACGCTGCAAATACAAACTATGCAAAATCATCAGCGGACTCAAGATGGTACAATACTGCATTCACGCATAATGTCCAGACAAAGGCTATAAACTCATGCAAGGATGAGCCGACCTTCGAAGCACTTACATGGTATATTGGGGCAGGATCTCCACAGTTGGATAACAAAACTTTATGGGATTTGCAAACCATCTTTATGTAGGAGGCATCTGGCTAAAGAAACAGAGCAAAATTTCACAATTTAGTTCTGAGCATAACTATCCAGGTACAAATACGTGGGATTCAGGTGGAGATATTAAATTTACTGTAGCAATCTCTGGCAAACCAGAATCATCAGTAAGAAGTGATTATTTCTATCTTCCAGCACTTGGACAATATAAGGATGGGAAATTAATCGATTTAGGAAAAAAAGGCTATTACTGGGCAAGTACACCAAATCCAGTTAACAATGGTCCCAGAAGTGCAGGTTATGGTAATATCATATCAGCCAACTGTCTTCGCTTTGGGATAGATACGGAATTAAATAATGTCTATGTACGTAATTACTATGAACGTTATGTAGGCATGCAGGTACAGGAATTTGAATAGGTTCCCACAATAATGTAAGTAAAAGAGAGGCTGGAAACAATACCAAGCCTCTCTTTTTTCATCTGGAACCTTTACTGAATAAGAATGTAGAGAACACATTTATAAAGAGAGTATAATATAAAAATAGTTCTCATAGTGGCTCTCCCGTTAAATACGTAGATTGGAAAAAGAACAAAGGCTTATACACTTGTAAGGTATGACTGTCCAAAATCGGACGGTCTCACATAAAGGGATAAAGCACAAGATAAGAATGCAGAAAAGGCAAATATTTACCATGTCCTTCCGTCTTCTACAAACAACTTATTCCCATATCACTCAACGTTTGTAAATTATTTTCATACAACTCAAAACCAATACATGGTCTTTTAGCTTTGAAAAGATGCCCAATTGGCTTGCAATAGATGCCCTTTTGAGGTCTAACTAACGCCCTTTTGAAATCCAATTAAGCACCTTTTCTTTTACGACTCCATAATGGGTTGATTTCCTGTTGGTTGTAGACTCTCTTTTTTCTATCTTTTTTCCCACTTTATTTTAGGTCTTTTTCTGAAATTATGTCATGATTTTTCAGACTATTGTCTGTGTTGGTAGATTCAAGTACCAAGTGCAAATTTAATCAATCTTTTTGTTAAAAGCCAATATTAGAGATTTGGGTTTAAGTTACTCCGAAAATACATAAGGTCGTCTTTATACAATCCTCCGTTTTACTCCAATCTATAGAAGTCACCATCGTCATTGATACGGTAAACGTGTATGGAGGTCTTCTTGTCCTCTACGCTTCGCAAATAGATAGTTCCATCCGTAAAGATAGCGAAGTCTTCCTTTAAGTCGCTATATGAGCTGAAGGCAAGGATGTTGATATTGTTGTCGTCGTCTATCATCCCATTCTTGTAGGTATATATAAGAAACTCATCGTCTTCGTTGCAGTTATAAGCAACAAAAATGGGGAAGGACTTATAGTTAGGTAGTTTCACGAAATAGAAACCACCAATGCCATTTATATGGGATATACTCTTCCCCATACATGCTCTCAGTTTTCCTTTATAGGGACGAATATTATATTCGCGGGCACGCTTGCTGCTCATCTCCTTTTTTACATCCTTATACATGTCAGCTTGCGTGTATTCCAGCTTTGCATCAAGGGAAGGCAGTCCCTGCCCCGATCTTCTTACGTATTTGAAAATACCAGCAATGTTATTATGATACAACACAAGGTACTCACCAGTATAAATATACTCCAACATATCGCTGTATATCTCGTTTGCAGAAGACTCTACAATCAGAACAGGAACCGACTTGGACACATTGATGCCACGAAGAGCAAAGTAGTCCTTCATATAGGCGTAGTAAGGTGCATCCCGTTCGTACATAGACGGATCGCTGTCAGAACGGCTAACCTTGATTTTCTTTCCATTCAGATAAAGGATAGAGTCGCCAATTATCCGTATCTTCATGTTCTGAAGTTCCTCCAAGCCATTCTCGTTTCCCGTGGCGGAATAATCATGGTAGGACACAAGTTCCCAACTGTCTTTCAGTTGGTAATTCCTTGCGGCATACGTGCGGTGGATGGCATTCCATTCTGCCGCTGTCTTGTCGCTGATAGGCTGAACCAAGGAGTCAGCAGTTCCCTTACGCACCTTTGGCAAAGGACGCCCTGTTTTTCTCTGTGCTTCAGAGCATCCAATAAAGAATAACACACTGATTATTATTAATACTGTATTCTTTTTCATATCTTGACTTTTATCTATACTACTCACCAGACATACGATGACTTTCTATCTCAACTCCTTCCTGATACCGGTCATATTGAATTTGTATTATCTTATCGAAGTCCTTCAGTTGGAAATAATTATTCTTCTTGATGTATGAAATAAAGTCTTTCTGATAATACAGGGCATATCCAAAACCTTGATTATCACAAGGTGTCCCTATACACTTCTCATACATCAGACCATAATAATACCCGATGTATGCACCGGCTTTATATCTTTCTTCCTTCGTCAACTCATCAAATTCTGGTACATTTTCCAAGTCCAGCAAGGATGATAAATATTCATCTAACATACAGTAATACAGATTCTTCCTGTCAGCATGTTTCAACATATACTGCAGCAGTCCTTGATGGATGAGAAGCCGCCCATCCGTACCTTTTGAAACAAAGAGTTCCTTGTATTCTTTCCCTATAGGGAGTTCTCCTTCTTCTTTCACTTTGTCTATCATCATCTTGTTGATAATATCAGACTTGTCATAGCCGTATTTCAGGAACAACTCACGAAGAAAATCCCTGTCATTATTCATAAGCCATGTGAGTGCAGCCTTGCTGTCGTGGAAGATGAATTGATTTCTGTAAAAGATACTCTTATCTAAGGAATAGACGATCTTGCCTTTCTCGGTATCCATGTATTCCTCTCCATCTGCACCTTTGACAGTTCCTTTTATGGTAACAACTTGATTTAGTGAAGGTGAAAGAATAACACAATTATATTGAGGTACGAACGTCTGCAAATCCCAAAAGATGCCAAAAGTTTGACCATCAGGAACCGTTTTTAAAGCCATGATATTCTTTTGAATACTTCGTTCTTTTGAATTTCCTTTATCTGCATATTTCCAAAAACCATCCTGTATTAGTTCTTTGGAATGTTGGTTCAAATCGACTCCGAATATCTGATATACCCTTTTATAGGCTTCCTGGGAGGGAAGGGGCTTGAATCCACTTCTTATAAGTTCCTGACAAATCAGACGTACAGCCAGATCAGTACATTTCTCCTGCATATCATTGGGCTGCACTATTATGCCTTCTGGGTCGTCTATTTCGTAATAATCTCTGATCAATTGCTCTTCCATTGGCGATAGTTTATGTGTTAATTGAACTTGCCCTTTTACATTCTCAATCTTTTGGCTTTCTCTTGGGTGTTTCTGGCTTACGCCTTTACAGCTAATTGTAAACAATAATAATAAAATAAATAAATAATTCTGCCTCATATATTATATGTTAAATAAGTTTTTTTTTGTTTTTTGAAGATTTGTCCATTGAACTACGTAATAACTTAACAATATAGATGTTAATGACTATAACGTACATAACTTCATAAGGATGCTGCTATTTATATTTTAATATTGCCCTTTTTCTTTTCTACGTCTTTGTATTTCTTTTTCTGCAGGGGGAATTTTTCCTTCTTGCGTATAATGAACATAGAATGCAGGATTACATCTATCTTTAAGTCCTTTAAAAGTATTGAGAGATTTAATTTCAAAATGTAAATGTGGCCCCTTAGTTCCACCCGGAACGCCAGTAGTACCTGTTGTTCCTATAATATCACCAGTTTGAACGCTTGTCCCTATCTTAATCTTAGGGGAAATTGTCTTCAGATGGTAATATGAGAAAAATATTTGAGGAGAGGACGGATTGAAGCCCTCACCTTGAGCTCTCTCAAGATTCTGTGGAATATAATTGATTCTCCTCGCCCTAAAAATCTCTAATTCTTTTGGATCTGTAACTTTAATAATTACAAACCGACCCAATCCCTCCCGTTTTGGGTTATCTCCAACAAGAATCACTTCGCCATTCAAGCATGCATACGCATTTGTCCCTTCTATAGCAAAGAGGTCTACTCCTTGATGATTTCTAAATTTCTTTGGAGAATTAGTTCTTCTGAGTCCGAATGCAGCGTTTGCAGGATTATAGTTTCCACTTTGAGTCCATAACGTTATCTGTGGATTATCTACAGGGTCGTGCCATTTTCCTTGTTTTGGAGTTTGTTTTGGAGATTCCTTAACATCCCACTTACAATTATCCACCATAAAAGCAACAGAAGTCCTATTAGTAAAGGCTTCCTGTTTCTCTTCGTAGTTCGATTTACCTGTATCTTTGTTTGTTTCTTTCATTCCAACTTTTTTTGAAATACCTTCTGTACTTTTGTTCCCATTGCAAAGTTTGTACATGTCTAAGTTTTTCCATTTGAAAAAAGCCATGGAAGCAACCACTGCAAGTTCAAAATTTTTACCAACTTGATCTGATTTCTCTATACTACTTGTGATATCGCAAGAATAACCTATATCATGCAATATTTTTTCAATTGCAGTATAGCAAGCTCTACCAGTTAATTGTATTAATCCTCTACCTCTGAAGTGCCATCCGTCATTTGGATATTTGTTTCCCAGTTCTTTTCCCTTGCTGAATTCATAAGAATATGCATAGTTTGCTATCTTTATCTGGTTTTCTTTAGAAACAGCATTCGCTTTTGTCGATTTCTTTTCCGCACGTCCCCATTGTCTTGCATAAAATCTTCCTTTATCTGTTCTGAAGGCTGATAATTTGGTTGGTATGATTTCCCAATAGTAATTAAAGGACTCTCCCTCCTTTACGTCAAGCATTCCTCCTGTTTCTTTATAGGCTTGAGCAAAAAAATGTGCTTTAATCCAACACGTATCCATCCTTAACTCTTTCATATACCGAGTATAAATTCTTGCAACAGTTGATAATTTTTCAGATGACACTCCCTTGAAATCTTCTGTAGTCTTGGAAGCATATCCGTCCATTCTTCTCTACAGCGTGGACATCCACCCTTTTCTGGCTCTGTGCGATTAACATTCGCCTTGCTGGGTTCTACCTTTGGCGTGGGAATATGTCGTTTGACAGAGAAGAGGACTTCTTTCCCTTTAAGTATGTATTGTTTGGTTTCCTTTGAGGTCTGTCTGTTAGTATTATTATTTACATTTCCGTTGGAAGACTGACTACTGAAAAGCCATGAGACAACAACCTTGTAGGCTGTACCTTCCTTGTATGGAGGTGCTGCCAACGTCAAAGAGAACTTGTAGATACCCGTACTATTGACAGGGCAACTGGTATTATATACCAGGTGATGGTTTGGAACTTTTCTCTTCTTGGTTGCCTGTTTCGTGCTTATATACATCCAGACGTATCTTGCCAGTTTCCATATTGGCGGTAGAGACACGCACATATACCGTACTCCCGCTGTCAGCAATACCACCTGCAGTTTT
>CAKMOD010000005.1 GCA_927910885.1 uncultured Prevotella sp.
TTGTTTATATGCAAAAGATAATATGTAAAACCTTTCCTTTTATGTAGAAATATTGTTTTTTAACAACTATCTTTTGCGTTATTATCCATCTATAAGTCAGTTATCTTGTTATCTGAAAGCCTAATATTTACTTAGATAGAATCGGCTTTCACTGACTTTTTCTTACTTTGTTTTGAGGGTTGGTTATCTAAACCGATTTCATCAAGAAGTCCGTCCATAGCACTTCCCAATAGTCCTTCTATGGCTGAGGTTGCAGGTGCAATGATGTTTTCCTGCAACATCTTCTGTGCTTTTTTCTTTAGTTGTTCCTTCATGTTGATTTCTTCTTTCTTGTAATACTGCTCTGCAGCTTCCTGAAGGTCATCTTCATCTACGGTAAAGATATGCCCAAAGATACCTAAAGATACGATATGATCTTTGCCATCGTAGTGTACCTTGCCCAATGAACACACAACATAGTTGTCGACAGTGACGAGATTATCAACTGCAGTCTCAATCACCTTACCTGCAAAAGCATTGCTGACAGTTTTGAAAGCATTGTCGATGAAGGTGTTGCCTGTAAGATTATCGTTGTCATTTACTGCATCATTTACAGTAGTGGTGATAACGGTAGAGAGTACTTCCTTGTGTTGTTCTGTCTTTGGACAAGTGACAACCATTACTGCAACCAAGGCTACGAGCGTCAGCAAAATACCGATGAGGCAGCCAGTATGGCTTTTCTTCTTCGGTGCTGGCTGCGCCTGCTGGGCTGCTTCTTGTGGTGCAGCTTGTATGATTGGTCTGGCTTCAACAAATGGTATGTCTTCTGTTTTGACAGGATTGTCAGTTGAATCTTTGCTCTCAAAGAGTGTGCGAAGTTCCTCTATCTGGTTGGCAGGGACCCACTCTACACCATCTGTTGGCATAACCAATGACGTTTCATCCAACTTACGTTCAGCTAATTCGTTGAGGCTATAAGGACCTCTCTTTTCTTCGTTAATCTTGATATAGTATTCCATTCTTATCTTTATTTTATGGTAAAGGGGAAGAATCCTCTTATTTAGGCATCTATTAATCACTCTACCAATTTGTTCGGTGCGAAGTTATATATTATTTTTGAACTGGCAAAGGAGTTGCTTTCTTTTTTAATTCTACAGCTGCCCCCATAGCTATAAAAGACTTGTTTATAGGCTTTCTGTAAATAGAATTAATTGTTTCGTAGTGTGTTTTTACTCATGTTATTTGCGAGTTAAGTAATAAATAAGTATTTTTGTAGCATCAAAAAGAATAAAAATTGAATTTATAATAACGTCTTAAAACAACAAGAAATGATTGAATTTATTCAGCCTTATATAGGCATTACCTTGAAGCTTGTTACGGGTATGATAGGTATTTTGGCATTCTTGCGTATTACAGGAAAAGCCCAAATGGCACAGCTTACGCCACTTGATACTGTGAGTGCCTTTGTGATTGGTGCATTAGTCGGTGGTGTCTTGTACAATCCTGATATGTCTATGTGGCATATTCTCTTTGCTTTGGCTGTATGGACGTGCTTTAATATGCTTGTTCGTTTTGCTATGCGTTCTGCTCGTCTACGTCATTTTATCAAAGGAGAGAGCGTTTTCCTTGTGAAGAATGGCGTTATTAACTTTAAGAATTTTAAGCGTAATAGTCTTGAAATGGAGCAGTTTCGTTTGCTTTTAAGGCAAAAAGGAATCTTCTCAATGTTTGAAGTTGAGGATGTTTTGTTTGAAGCAAATGGTGCGGTGACAGTCCTTCCAACAGGCAAGACATCAGATTCATTCTTATTGGTAAATAATGGTGAGTTCGTAGCGAGTGGTCTTATGCAGAGTGGACGTTCACAGGCATGGGCATTACGTGTTATCAAGAAGAATGGTTTTAATAGTCCTGGAGAACTCTTCTGTATGGAGTGGACACCTGGTAAGGGTATTTACTTCGTTACTTACGATGGTCATGTTAAGCGTGGTGTTGTTGAGGTAGGAGCCGATACAATAGAGCCAGACAACGTACAAGTATAAGTATTCAAATATAAAAATAGTGGTACATGGCTGATGTATCACTATTTTTATATTGTTTTTAAGGGTAGCGAAAATATTTGAAGTATTTTAACGTTGGTCTTAATGAGACAGTTTATTATTTCTTGTAAGGCTATTTTCGGAGTCAGTTAGTTTTGCAATATAAATAATAAGGATATGAGTTTTTTGAATTTAAAGGAACAATAAAATATGAAAAAGCTATTGTTAATAGTCGATCCACAAATCGACTTTATTACAGGAACACTTCCTGTGTCAGGCGCAGCTAAGGCAATGGATGCGCTGGCAACGTATATAAAGGAACAAGGTAATGAATATACTGTAAAGATAGTTACAGCAGATTGGCATCCTTATCATCATAGTTCGTTTGCTGATGAGGGTGGAATGTGGCCACGCCATTGTGTACAACATTCTATTGGAGCAGCTCTTTGGCAATCACTATTGGTTGCTCTTAATGAATCAAAGGGTGGCTTCACCTTATTGTATAAGGGTGATAGCATAGAAAAAGATGAGTATTCTATCATGCAAAATGAAGCTTCTGCGGGTGTTCTCAGTCAGTTGATTAAGGCTTTGAAGATAGAGCAGATAGATGTTTGTGGTTTGGCTGGAGATATCTGTGTGCTAAATACTGCAAAGGATTTAAAGGGTGTTATTGGCAGTGCAAAGCTTAATGTACTTGAAGATTATTCGCCTTCTTTAGATGGTGGAACGGCTTTAAGTGCTTTCATCGCAAGCCTATAACAAACGAGAAGAAGATTGGTTAGTTCTGTTTTCTTAAAAGAGAATGGAGCTAAAACAAATTAGAAGGAGTTAAGTCCATGTCTGTCTCCGCTACTATTTATAGAATGTTAGCGTGAGAAGATGGGAATTAACTCCTTCTAATTTGTTGTTTCCTAACTGCTGCGGGAAGTAAGTCCTGACGAAAGATAATTGCCTAAAGTCTGTTAGTCTTACTTATCAACAATGCGTCAAGTATTGTCATTGCAGCCATAGCCTCAACAATAGGGACCGCACGAGGTAAGACACAAGGGTCATGTCGACCACGTACATCCATTGTTGTTGCTTCACCCTCCATGTTCACTGTCTGCTGTTCCATAAGCAGGGTTGCGACAGGCTTGAATGCAACACGGAAATAAATATCTTCTCCGTTACTGATACCACCTTGTATACCACCACTATGGTTGGTTTCTACATTGCATATTGGATATTGCATACTATCACCAGCAGGTAGGAAGGTATCATTCTGTTGGCTACCTCTCCATGAAGAACCAGCAAAGCCTTCGCCATATTCAAAACCCTTTACGGCATTGATACTAAGCATAGCAGCACCTAATTGTGCATGAAGTTTTCCAAATTCTGGTTCGCCTAAACCCACTGGACAGCCTTTGATAACACAAGAAATAACACCGCCGATGGTGTCTCCTTCGTGCTTTACTTGTGCTATCAGGTTCTCCATTTCCTTTGCCTTTAAGGGGTCAGGACAGCGGACAGGATTAGACTCAATGAGAGTTAAATCATATTTATGATAATCTCTTTCAAGTTGAATTTCACCCACTTGTGAGGTATAGGCTGAAATGCTGATACCTTGCTGGCGTAATACAAGTTTGGCTAAGGCACCTGCTACGACACGTGAAAGGGTGATGCGAGCCGATGACCGACCGCCTCCACGGTGGTCACGAATACCATACTTACTATAATAAGTATAATCGGCATGCGAGGGGCGGAATAAGTCACGGATATTATCATAGTCCTTTGAATGTTGATTGGTATTGCGGACAAGAAAGCCAATAGGCGCACCTGTTGACTTTCCCTCAAACACACCGCTCAGTAGTTCTACTTGGTCTGCTTCCTTTCTATCCGTTGTGATATGGCTTTGTCCCGGTCGACGACGTGCCAGCTCACGCTGAATGAAGTCTATGTCAATGGTTACGCCAGCAGGCATACCATCAACAATACCACCCACGGCAGCTCCATGGCTTTCGCCGAAGGTGGTAAGTGTGAAGAGTTTTCCGAATGTATTCATATCAAAGTCTCTATGAATGATTATCGTGAAGTGTGATGATTGGTCGAAAAACCATTATCTTATCTTTCCCAATCATCTCTTTCGCGCTAAATCTCTCTTGTCATTAACTGACGGAAGAGTGTAAGGGGTGACGCTTAATGGCAGCCGCAGCAGCCTCCGTCACCTTCCTCATGGCCTCCGCAGCCACAGCCACCTCCGTTGTCGCTACCGCAGCCTCCGCCACATCCACCACCACAGTGGTGCTGATTCATCTGCTCGAAGAAGTCCTTTACTTCCTCTTCGCTTGCTTCGCGGTTTTCGAAAACATGACCATAGAACACAAGGTCTTTGCCAGCAAGAGGGTGATTGAGGTCGATGGTTACTTTATCATCTGATACTTCCAAGACCTTACCTAAGAAACGCTGACCATTTTCGTTCTGCAAAGGAACGACTGCATCTTTGTAGATATTTTCTGCATCAAAAACTCCGTTAGGAGAGAAAGTAGACTTGTCGAGAGCCAAAACACTATTGTCGTCGTGCTCACCATAAGCCTGCTCCTTAGTGAGAGAGAACTTGAAGTCTGCGTCTTTTTCAAACTTAACAATCTCCTCCTCAAAGGCTGGTAACGCCATGTCGCAACCTGTATAAAGCTGCATTGGCTGCATATCCTCTGTTTTTTCGAGGAATTGCTCCTCACCATTTTCTATACTGTATAGTTCGTAACTGACTACAACGAGTCGATGTGTATTATTCTCCATTGTTATTTTTATTAATCTATATTTATTATACGTATTTGCAAAGATAATGATTTAAAACGGAATAAAATCTGCTTAGTTACTGTTTTTTCCTTTTAGTAGTACTAATATATAGGGTCTATTATATAAGGCTGTGCTGAAACTTTACTTTTGTTACTGATATAAATCAAATGTATTGATGTGTATCAAAAATACAATAAAAAATAAATGATAAGTATCGAATAGTTATATTGTATGCGAATAAACTTGTAACTTTGCATTCGTAATAAGGAAATAAATTACAGAATATAAGATAATGATTAGTCTCTTAATAAGACTTTAAATAATTAAGAAAGGATAATGAATATGAAGAAGATTGTATTGACAGTAGCAGCGGTAATGAGTATGACAATGGCTTTTGCAGCGAGCGAGAACGATAACAACAACACAACTACAAACGCAAACGCATACAAGTTTAATTTAAGCACATACGCTTTGAGTCGCGCACTGAACCTTAATTATGATCAGGTTGATATTGTTGAGGATATTAATCGCACTTTTGCTACAGATATGATGAATGCTTCTGTTGCTGATAAGTCAGAGCGTGAGGTAAAGGTACAGAGTGCTATTAAGAAGGATCTTTCTTACATGCGTTATGTTTTGAACGACCGTCAGTATCGTGAGTATGTAAAGCTTCTCAACGTTACACTGAACAACCGTGGTTTGAACAAGTAATAGTTTAAGATACTCTCAGGTAGAGAAGGTTTTATATATGTTAATGGAAGGCTATGAGTCAGATTCTGACTTGTAGCCTTTTTTGTGTGTTTTTATTGCTGTCTGGTGAAAGCTTCTTGTATAAGTCAGTGTTTTTCTATATCTTATGAATGTCATCTACAGAGTCGACTAAATCAATTTTAATCTACATTCTATTGCTTAGCACATGTTGTGTTAGTGCTCCGCACATGTCGTGCTGGCGGTAAGCACAAATGGTGCTGAACTCTAAGATGTCTTGCAGGAGTCAGTTTTTTTTTGTTCCTTTGTGGCAGAATATACGACTTATAATGCATTAATTACAATTAGCCGATAAAGAAATGAACCGTTTAATAGTCTTTCTACTATTTATATTTATCTCTCTCAGCATGAATGCTCAGCGTCCTCGATATGAGAAGATGTCGTCCTTTGTTCGTGAAGCAATGGCTTCTTCTCTGGTCAATAAGCAGCTTACTCGTAGTCAGAGTGACAATAGATTGCTGACTGCTTTTGTGCGTATTGATGGTAATTCGGCAGAAGTGCTTAAACAATATGGCTGTAAAGAACTGGCACGTGTGGGAAACGTTAGTATTGCGGCTATCCCTCTTAACAAACTTGGAGCATTGTCTTGTGGTAAGCAAGTGAAGCGGATAGAAACGGGTAGGCGATGCAGTGTACAGATGGATACGACTCGTTTGGTTGTTAATGCTGAGGCTGTTTATATGGGTGAGGGACTATCACAAACCTATACCGGACGTGGTGTAGTTGTTGGTGTACAAGACATAGGATTTGATTTGACACATCCTAACTTTTATTCGGGAGATATGAGTTGTTATCGTATCAAAGCGATGTGGGACCAGTTGTCGCGCGATACGATTGGTTCAACTTTATATGTGGGTCGTGATTACGTGGGGAAAGAAGCCTTATTGCAGTTGGGTCATCCTCTCGATGGTGAAACACAAACACATGGAACGCATACGGCTGGCATCGCTGCTGGTAGTGGGGCGGAAGGGAATGGAGTGATTTCTCCTTATCGAGGTGTGGCATGTGAAGCTGATTTGGTTTTGGTAGATAATGCTGCTGATAATATTTCTTTGATTGATCCAAAGGATTATTATAAGTACACCTATGCTACTGATGCACTTGGTTTCAAATATATTTTTGATTACGCAGAACGTATGCATCAACCTTGTGTTATCAATTTTAGTGAGGGCAGTTCACAAGACTTTCATGGTGATGACCAGTTGTATTATGATTTGCTTGCTAAATTGGTGGGACCGGGAAGAATTATTGTGTCTTCTGCAGGTAACAATGGAGCAAGGAATTCGTATATACATAAAAGTTTTGGGAAAGAACGAGCTGGAGCATTTATCATGAGTAATGAGAAGCGATTCAGTTGTACGGCTAAGTCTAAGCAACCCTTTACTTTCCGTGTTACTATATATGATAATGCTGCTTCTCCAAATATTGTTGATGTCTCAACGGTTAATATTTGTAGTGCTCGAGACTCACTTCTCACTGACACCTTATCAGTAGGAGGAAAGAAGTATATATGGCGTGTGTTGGCTTATCCTAATAGTTACGATGCGAGTGAAACGGCTTATGACTTTCAACTGAGTAGTCTATCAAAAGTAGGAGATAGCCCGCAGGTTTCACTACAAGTTATAGGCAGGGATGCTGATATAGAACTTTATCGTATGTCAGGCTATATGTTTCCACATGCGCTTGACCCAGTATTGGATGCGGGTGATTGCAGATATACAATCTTTTCCCCATCCAGTTCTCCTGATGTGATATGTGTTGGCTCAACAAGCTATCGTACACAGTTTGTCAATTATCTGGGTGAAAAGAAAGTATATGATAGTGGGCGGGATGGTATACGTTCTCCATTCTCCGCTATGGGACCAACGTTGGACGGGCGTATAAAGCCAGATGTAATGGCACCAGGCCAAAATATTGTTTCATCTTATAGTACTTTCTTTATCAATAATCCAGCGAATGTAAATGGTTCTGTACAGAGTGATGTTCGTCATTTTGATTATAATGGTCGTACCTATGCATGGAATTCTAACGCAGGAACGTCAATGTCGGCACCAGTTGTAGCAGGTGCGATAGCACTTTGGTTGCAAGCAGATCCAACGTTGACGCCAGCTGATTGTCTGGAGATATTCTCTAAGACTTGTACCCGCTATGATACGTCACTTAGTTATCCTAATAATCTTTATGGATATGGACAGATTGATGTTGCTGCAGGTCTGAGAGAAGTCTTACGTAGAAAGACTTTAGGTATTAATACGATTGGTCAAAAGAAGGTGCCAACGCAAAATGATAATCGTATTTACCTCTTAGATGGTCGTTATGTAGGAATTTCTGAAACAAATCTACCTAAAGGTATATACATAAGAAATGGGAAGAAGTTTATAAAGTAAAACTAAGTACTCCCTAAAAGTAGGTATTTTGCACAAACCATCATTTTTAGGTATTGCAGGTAATAGTTTTTCATCGTATCTTTGCAACCGTAAAAATTAATAAAATCAGAAATTAAATCAGTAACAAAATATGAAGAAGACTATTGTTGTTTACGGTTCATCAACCGGTACATGCGAAAGCATTGCAAATACCATCGCTGAGAAACTCGGCGTTGAAGCTATTAACGTGTCTGATTTCTCTGCAGATGTTGTAGCAGAGAATGATAACCTTATCCTCGGTTCTTCAACATGGGGTGCAGGTGAGTTGCAGGATGATTGGTATGATGGCATCAGCGTACTGAAGGGTGCTGACCTCTCTGGCAAGACTGTTGCAATCTTTGGTTGTGGTGATGGTGAAAGCTATTCAGATACTTTCTGCAGTGCAATGAAGGAAATCTATGATGCAGCACAGGGTGCAAATATCCTTCCTGGTGTATCAACAGATGGCTATACTTTTGATGACAGCGAGGCTGTTGTTGATGGTCAGTTCGTAGGTCTTGCTTTAGACGATGTAAACGAAGACGATCAGACAGAAGGTCGTATTGATGCATGGTTGGAGGCTATTAAGCCTGCATTGTAAGGTAAATTGAAACTTAGTGCTTACATTATAACTATTCACAAAGGGATAACTATGATGACAGATATGATGACCGCCGATATGAAGGTGTTGATGAATCACATCTACGAGTACAAAAAGGGTGTTCGACAAATGGTCTTGTACACTTGTAATAAGAAGTATGAGTCATTCGCTACGCTCCGTCTCGAGCATCAAAATATCCCTTATATCATTCAGCCAGTGGGTCGTGACCGTATGAACCTGTTTTTTGGTCGACAGGAGTGTCTTGATGCCATACAGCTGATGATAACAAAACCTCTCAACCAACTTACACCGGAAGAGGATTTTATCCTTGGTGCAATGTTGGGTTATGACATTCGCGTACAGTGCGAGCGGTACTGTGAACGCAAGTGCCGCACTTGTAAATGTGCGACATAAGCCATAATTATTAAATGATAATCTTGTTCGCGAAATAAATTATTTCATAATGTTTTTGTATTATAAATAGGCTTGTCGGGAGACAAGCCTTTTTATCTTTTATGTGGTTCTTACTTGCTGAAATATTAAACCCAGATTGGTCATTAGAGGCTAAACAAATTTTGTTTTCAGTTGCTGTCACTTTTAATATTTCTCGTAATATGCATATTATAAAGTGTTTATGTTATATGTTAGGCTGACAGTAGTGACAGTAACTTTAAACTCATGTCGTTTATTAGTGACTAAGGCTGTCTAATTTGATCGACAAATAAATGAAAGAAGTTAGGAACAATATGCAAAGAAGAAACAATGAGTATTATCGTCTACTAATTGATTTGAGTTAAACAAAAGTAGGTGTGTAAAAATACAAATATCTTTCAGTAATATTATAAATTGAAATAAACCAATCAAAAAAGACCATTTCAATAGTCGTTTTATAATAAAGAAATAGTCTTTTCTTTTCGGAGAATCCTACTAATAGTTCTAAAACTTGTCAAACTGTAAATTTATATTTTGACACACCCTCTTTTTTACTATTTTATTATTCTACCTTTAATGTTGTATTTGCTGCAACATTTGCTTGTATTTCATATCCAGCTTGCATTTCAGCTTTTGAACCACAAATAAAGCATGCTGGCCATACGACAAAAGTAAATAGTACAACAGACAAGGCAGTTCTATTTTTACCTTGAATTTGTACCATACCATTTTCCAATGGAATAACTGTACCATTTGGCATAACCAATTCTGTAACATTAAGACTTAGTCTTCCTTTTGTACCCCACCAAGAAGATTTCTTTGCTAATGTAATTATTCCTGAGACAGAAGTTCCATAGGGGATAGCTGTCACGCCATCAATATTGACATCACGTGCTACTGTAAATAAAACTTTGTCACCAGCCTTCACATCAGCAGCAGCTACTGTGTTTGTAGCTCTTAAAGGAATAATTGTTCCTGCTTTTACTTGAACTTCTTTCTGCGCAAAAGCAGATACACACATCAAACTCATAATGAGTGAAAATAAGAACTTTTTCATAGTTTTGTTCTTTATGCATACTTGACTCCCCAAAGTAAGCAGTTTGAAAATTAAGTTAAATAGAGAAGCGTGGGGGCAATGACGTTTATCCCCTTAGTCTGTTCGTTTATCTATTACTAAAAATGAAGTAGTACTTTACCCTACGCATACAGATAAATCATTCCTTTAAAGGACTTGGGTAAACGTAGTTACTATCATTCAGAATAGATGAAATTTCAGGTGAGAGTTGGTCAAACGCTCTTTAATTCAGGTGAAATCTTTATAGCGTAAATCTACACATAGATCTGCTTGATATTCGGCTGCAAAGGTAAATAAAATTTCTTATATAATGTTTGGTTTCTTTAAAATATTATATACATTTTCTTTATATATTTTTTAATCCCTCCTAAATATATCTCTTGTGTACACTTTTTCCTTTACATCATCAAGGCATTTATCGTATCGGTTGGCAATGATAGCATGGCAACGCTGTCTGAAATCTTCAAGATTATTGACAACAAGACTGCCGAAGAAAGTAGCTCCATCTTCAAGTGTTGGCTCATAGATGATGACTTGTGCACCCTTTGCCTTAATACGTTTCATTACTCCTTGAATTGAACTTTGGCGGAAGTTATCACTATTTGACTTCATCGTGAGACGATAGACACCAATGATACACTCTTTTTCATCTTCAGGATTATAGTCGCCACGATCGTAATAGTCATAATAACCAGCTTTGTGCAATACTTGGTCAGCTATGAAGTCCTTGCGTGTACGATTACTTTCAACGATAGCTTGGATAAGATTTTCAGGTACATCGGCATAGTTAGCAAGCAGCTGCTTAGTGTCCTTAGGCAAACAATAGCCGCCATAACCGAAAGAAGGATTGTTGTAGAAAGAGCCGATACGTGGGTCAAGGCATACACCTTGAATGATATTAGAAGTATCAAGACCTTTTACCTCTGCATAAGTGTCTAACTCATTGAAATAACTTACACGCAGGGCAAGGTAAGTATTCGCAAATAGCTTCACTGCTTCTGCCTCTGTTAATCCCATAAATAGGGTAGGGATATTCTCTTCAATAGCTCCTTCTTGCAATAACTGAGCAAATAACTGGGCTGCTTGTTCCAAGCGTTCGTCACCTTCAGGACGACCAATGATAATGCGGCTCGGATAAAGATTGTCGTATAGTGCCTTGCTTTCACGGAGGAATTCTGGTGCAAAGAGAATATTATTGCAGTTGTATTTTGCTCTGATATTCTCTGTGTAACCAACAGGGATTGTAGACTTAATGACCATTATCGCATCAGGATTCACCTTCATTACGATTTCGATAACCTCTTCAACACGACGTGTGTCAAAGTAGTTCTTCACTGGATCGTAATTTGTTGGCGTAGCAATGACTACAAAGTCAGCATCTCTATAAGCCGCCTCAGCATCCATAGTAGCAGTGAGGTTTAAGTCCTTTTCTGCCAAATACCGTTCAATATAATCATCTTGAATAGGCGAACGACGGTTATTTATCAGCTCAACCTTTTCTTTTACTACGTCAACAGCCGTTACATGATGGTGCTGACTCAGTAGTGTTGCAATGCTGAGTCCTACATAGCCAGTTCCGGCTACAGCTATCTTTAAGTCTTTAATATCCTTATTCATTGTCGTATTCTGATTGTTTATTCCGCAAAGATACATTTTTTCTTTTAAATATAATAAAGAATTTGATGTAAAGTACAGTTAGCCCTTTTATATATATTTCTTTCTTTTACAAATTCATTATTATAATAGCGATTTTATGACCCCAAGTATTTTGTTGTATGAAACATGCTGTTAGGAAGTAGGATTTATTGAGCTAAAAAGGCATGAGACTTGATTAAAATGTTCCTAAACCAAGTGATAGGTTTCCTTAAATGGACGGCGATAACGATCTCCCCACACACCATTTGGCATACGAACCCCACAAGTAATAACTATGTTTATTTCTGTATTGTAAGGTAGATTCAGTGCCTTCTTTACCAATAGACTGTCGAAACCTTCAAGTGGACAGGTGTCATAGCCAGCTTCACTCATCGCCAATATAAAAGTTTGAACGGCTAAAGCACAACTCTTGTGAACATTAACTCGCATATCACCTTCGCTCACCTGGCGCATGATTGGGTGGAAAAGGCCAATCGTTTGTGCTAAGACCTTACGAACAAGTCCCCATAATCCAAAGCAACGCGAATAGAGAAGCGGCATTACTTTCGTATAATATAGTTCTAACTTTTTAATGCGCTTTTCCTTCTTCTCTGTTGGACTGTACTTGTTGATGTTCTCCTTTTCAAATGCAAGTGTCGCCTGTGCATGTTTCTTATAGAGGTCCTGTCGAGTCACAAACACAACTATCTGTTGGGCAGAACGCGCTGTTAACTGGTCTAAGCATGCTGGTGCCAACTTCTCTAAAACCTTCTTGTCAGTTACATGATAAGCCTCCCAAAGCTGTAAGTTAGAACTTGTTGGAGCCAATGTAGCCTGCTCAATACATTTCTTTACAACAGTGCTATCAAGTGGCTTGTTAGAGTCAAAATACCTAACAGCCCTTCTATGGTCTAATATTTCTTGTAAACTCATAATTTCTTAATCTTTAATAGATTTAAAAGTAGCAAAGTGTATGCCATTATTTCTCTTCTGATTAGGTTTGTATTATAGTCTTGTAATAATATGTTAAGTATGAGATTAGATATATAAAACTAAGTAAAACATTTATGTTTGAAAAAATCCCAGACAACCTTTCCGTTGCCTGGGATTTTATATTTGGACTACTATTAGTCACACTTTAAAATGATATTTTGCTTTATCCGCAGTGGAAGTATTGACGAACAAGTTTCTCCATCATCATCTCTTTGCCTTCTATCTCTTGACGTAGTGTACGGTCATTGTATGAGCGAAGCTGTTTGATAATACCATCAATCATTGCAGGAGAGAATACATCATACTCTTCATAAACCTTACGTTGACGTTCTAAGCAGTCAGCCGATGCGGCACAACTATCAGGCAACTGAGCCAATGTAGCATAGCGTTCTGCATTCTTTGGGTCGTGGATATCACCATCAGCAAAGGTTCTTTCTGCCTCAGCCTCCGCATTTTCCATCTCAAAACCATGGCGACAAGCTACGCAAAGACCAGCTAAAAGCTGATAGATATCAGCTGAAGCGTCTGGGGAACGCATCTCAACAGTCTGCTTGATAGAGTAGTCGCGTGCTGTGAGTGGCTCTATGTCATTAGCTTTGTGGCACATATCCTCACCAGAAGTCCAACCTAATGGTACGCGAACAAGTACAGAACGGTTGCTCATACCCCAACATACATTTGTAGGAGCTTCCTGATGTGGAACGAGACGGAAATAAGAGGTTGGGTTCTTATTGCCAAAGGCTGTGATACTCTCAGCTAAGTCCATCATACCAGCAATGGCACGACGGGCATCCTTAGAGAGCTTTCCGCCATCAAGCATCATGTTCTTGCCATCTTTCATTATACGCATGTGGATATGCATACCAGAACCAGCTTTACCTACGGTAATCTTTGGCGCGAAGGTAACATCAAGTCCTTCTTCATAAGCTAAGCTACGGATAACCCATTTAGCAATGAGTAACTGTTCTGCACATTCATTTGCAGGAACAGGCAAGAACTCAATTTCATTCTGTTCGTAGCAACGTCCATTCTCGATGAAATTACCCACTTCAGAATGTCCATACTTAATCTTTCCACCACACTCAGCAATCAACTGCATAGAACGCATACGGAAGTCATTACCCTTAGAGAAAGGAGAACTCTCGTGATATCCATGCTGGTCGTCTGCAGGGAATACTCCTTCATCCTCTCGGATAACATAGTATTCTAACTCACCCATGGCATGAAAGTCCATTCCTGTTACCTTCTTAAAGGCATCCATAGCCTTGTGGAGTGTGTACTCAGGAGACGAAGCTAACGGATTACCATCTCGGTCGAAGAAAGAGCAGAGCATACAGAGCGTTGGAATCTCAGAGAAAGGATCGATAAACGCTGTAGAGAAACGTGGCATGACGTAGAGATCACTACTTGCTGCAGCAATAAACTGAAAAGCGAAGAACCATCAACACGCTCGCCACTTGTAAGTATTGTTTCCAAGTAGTCGGGTGTGTGAAGCATGAAGTTTAGTGTTTTCAATCGTCCGTCACCAGCAGGATACATGAAGTTGACCATTCTGATGTTCAAGTCGCTAATAGCTTGCTTGATGTCTTCTTTGGTAAACTCATGTGAATCTTTGCCCAAGTGTGCTTCCAGTCTATTGGCTGAACGCTTAAAAAGGTTATTCTCCATTGTTGTAGTTTTTATATGATTAGTATTTGATTATGAGGACAAAAATACATATTAATTTCTTTATTCGCAATTATTTTTTGTACAATTTTTCTTTATCTCATTATCAGCGAGATACCCATTATTTTTCGTTTTGTACAACTTTCTTTTATATCAAGAACTTGATGTTAGGTTTTCTTCGTATTTTTGCATCGTGGGAAAATCAAAAGTAGCATTCTTATGACAAAGGAGAAAACAATAAATCTGTTATCTGGTCGTACTATCTGCAAAGCATCTATAGATGATTTATCTATTGTGATGGAACTTATTGAGCAGGGGAAGGCAAAGATGATTAAGGCTGGTAATCCTAATCAATGGTCAGCAAGTTATCCTGCTGAGAGTACTATAAAGTGTGACATCGCACAAGGTGATTGTTATCTACTTTGTGAGTGTGGAAAACCTATCGCAACATTTGTAGCTAAGGAAGGACCAGAGACTAATTACCACCGTATTGATAATGGTAGTTGGCTTGATGACCAACCTTATTATGTCATTCATCGTGTAGCTTCTGTGGAAGGTGTACATGGTGTGATGGCAGATATTATCAAGTATTGTTCGACATTAACCTCATCTATTCGTATAGATACTCATGCAGATAATCGCCCAATGCAGGCTTCTTTGGCTCGATTAGGTTTTATGTATTGTGGTATTATCTATGTTGAGAATGGGGATAGTCGATTAGCTTTTCAGTGTGTCTTTTAGCGTTTATTTCGTGTTTATCTACCCCTTAGTTATCTAAATTTATCCCTTCATTTTAGCTACTTTAAGGGACAGCTAAGTCCTACGTATGAATCATTTTTTGTGAAAAGAAGAATTTATTTACCTGAATAAAATTAGTAGATAATGCTTTGAAAAATCATTACATAATTTCTAATAAAACATCTATATATAACGGCAAAAATATACATAAAAAGTGGGTTTGTAACCAACAGGAAATCAGTTGGTTATAAGGTGGTGTAAGAAAAGGTGCCTAATTGGACTTTCAAAAGGGCAGTTACTTTAGACTTCAAAAGGGACGTCTTTTGCAAGTCAATTAGGCATCTTTTAGAAGCCAAAAGAGCATGGATTAGTTTTAAGCTGAATGAAAATAGTTTACAAATATCAATGATGTGGGAATAAGCTATTTATAGAATGCGATCATTAGACCACAAGATGTATATTTCTTATTACTCATGGTTTTATATCCTAACATCTTCTATTTTCTTATCGTCATCTTGTCTGTTTTTATAACTTGACGTAGCCCGCTACGCCTGCGTTACAAAGTCAAACAATCTGCTTGATAATAAAACAAAATATGTTTAGGCTCTAATGAGCGATTGGGGTTTAAATAGAAGAACTATTTTTGGGTTTTCAGCAATTTGGAGTGATACCTTTTGAGATTAGAACTTTGAAGAAAGGTCACACAGAGAAATGGAGAGCACGGAGGATTGTTTATAACAAAGCCATTATTGACACAGAGGCACCGTTGATGCGTGGAGAAACAGAGGATATTTGCGAGTTTTATTAATACTTTGCTCTACTTCATTACAAAGCAGTGGTTTCGCAAGATTTCTTAAAAACGTTTATTATCAAAGCTATCAGCAACACGTACACTACGTCTCTGTTGCTCTTTGTGCCTTCGGCACCTCCGTGAAATTGTCTTTTATGCTTTCACCTCCGTGTTCTCCCACTCTCTGTGTGACATTTATATGTAGTAGGCTTACTTTATCACTCCAAATTCCAGAAGAACCATTTTTTAGCGTCTATTTACTCCATAGTTTCGACGGTTACGCTTTCAAATTCAGCCATAAAGTTGAGTAGGTGGTTCTTATAACGTTTCCGCTTGAACTTCATTTCCATCGTTACAACGTAGTAATGGCCTGAAGAAGTGTCTTTGCGCTTCATCTCGTAGGAGTCAATGATAATTTCCTTATCACGTAATCGCTGCAGAACAAGTTGGATATTTTCTTCTTTTGGTGTGCTGAACGTAACTGTTATATTGCGTGTGCCAAAGTGTTGGAGAATAAAATAAAGTGCTTCCAAACAGAGCAAGACAAGGACCGTTGTAGCAATAGATAGCACATACATTCCCGCACCTGCCGTCATACCGATAGCCGATGTGACCCATAATCCTGCTGCTGTCGTCAGTCCACGTACTACATGTTTTTGGAATATGATTGTTCCTGCACCAATGAAACCAATACCTGTTACAACCTGTGAGGCAATACGGCTGGGATCGAGAGACACCTGTTCGTAGTGTCCAAGTACATCATCAAAGCCAAACTGTGATAGAATCATAAACAAACCACTACCTAATGCTACGAGGAAGTGGGTTCTGAAACCTGCTTCCTTTGCACGGTATTCACGCTCCAGACCAATCACACCACCCAATATGGCTGCAACGAATAGTCTTAGTATAAATTCGTATGTTATCGTATTCATGTTTTTTCTTTATTAAGTTATTAATAGATTGTAGTCGCAAAAATACAAAAAACTTCACGCATCTCAGCCTTTTCTTCCTTAAAATATCTTTTTCGTGAATGAAATTCTCTGTTTCTTAGAAATTGATTTGTATCTTTGTGAGCATAAACGCTAAAGTCAAGATTATGACAGAGAAGGAGAAACAGCAGAAAGGGATGCTTTATCAGGCAAATGACCCAGAGGTTTTGAAAGATCTATACTACTGCGAGAATGAATGTTTTGAAATCAATCAGATTCCTCCTTCACGTAGGGAGGAACGTATGGAGCGTCTTAGAAAGTTGTTTGGTAAGGCAGGCGAGGGAATGTTTATTGTTGCCCCGTTCTTCTGCGACTATGGTTATAACATTGAAGTCGGTGAGAATTTCTTTGCCAATACTAACTGTGTGATTCTTGATGAGGCTAAGGTAACATTCGGCGATAATGTTTTTATTGCGCCTAATTGTGCCTTCTATACTGCTGGACATCCACTTGATGTTGAGCAGCGAAATAAGAAGATAGAGTATGCGTTGCCTATTCATGTTGGAAATAATGTGTGGATAGGTGGCAATGTCGTAGTTGTTCCGGGTGTGACAATAGGTGATAATACAACAATAGGTGCTGGTTCTGTCGTGACACATGATATTCCAAGTGGCGTCGTGGCGGCTGGTAATCCTTGTAGGGTGATTCGGAAACTGGAAGAGTAAGGTGCTTCCTTAATTACGATCAAGAGCATGAAGATGAAGATATGAAAGAATTTTATAGTACTTATGTCATTAAGGTTTTGTTGCTTTCATTGCTACTCTTTATGGCGATAGCCTCGGTGGCACAGAACCGTCTTTCCCCTTGTAGTAAGCAGGATTATGAACTCTATGCGCCTGTACTTAAGGAGTTGTATAATCCTCTCGCCTCACAACAGTATATTGTTGTAGACGGGGAGTCTGAGAAGTACGCTTTGCAAGTAATCAAGGGTTCACACTTCTCAGAACGAACATACATACTTGCTTACAAGGACTTAAAAGGCAATAAGAAAGAAATCACTGATAGTCTTTGTCAAATGAAAATAGCATCATTGCTGCGTTATGCTGTGTTTTCTTCTACAACCTTTGTACGTAAGAAGCTTGGTATTCAACTAAAGACTTGTTTTTTCTTTGACTTGCAAGATGGGGCTGAATACTCTTCACGTAAGGTGGATGTTGGGCGAGGAAGTTTGATTGATATTTTGGAAATATCATGTAATGCTGTGAAGAATAATAAGCCAGAAGTTATTCAACAGCTCATCCCTCAAATTGATTCTTTGACACGACACTTTAAGACGTTTGAGTTGGCGGAGAGTTGGAATGTCTCTATGTCTGAGGGTTATGCGTATAGTTCCCCTTGTACACAATTATCTACACACTATAACGGATTTCATGTGTGTTTTCTTCGACCAGAGATGACGCCCGATGAACTCAGTAATAAATATGGGAACTTGACGCAAACAGTTGCAAAGTGGTTGTTCCTAAATTCAAATATATTAGACTTCACGAGGAGTGTATATATCAATGTGTGTCGTGATAAACCTGATAAGAACAAAAGATTTTCATATAGTTATGGGCATTACTATATAAATGTAACAGAGGATGAACTGACGGAAGAAACTCTGATAGCTTTATTCAAGTTATATTTATTAAAATAGCTCCATGTGGTTTTGAAAAGTATCTTTGTCTATTAATTAATGTATAATCTTGATAGTAGTAGAATCAGTCTCTTTTTACTCGATTAGGCTTCCTTTGTTGAATAGCATGTTATCCATGTGCCTGAAAGAGTCGCTGTCAGGTCTTGTTTAATGTAGAAAAGTGCAAAAGAATGTATGAATTGCGGTTGTTTTTATTACAATAAACTAAACAAAGCATATCTTTAACGTTTTTTATCATTGATATTGTATAATGGACGTTTAAAATGATTTAACTTTGCGATAAATAAACCTAAAAGTATTTTTTAACCTAAGTATACTTAAAGCCTATGTACCTAAAAAGAAAAAGGACTACGAGCTTGTTAATGGTGGCTTTGTTCAGTACAAGTTTACTGCATGCCAACATTACGTATGAAGCGAATGCAGCTGTTGTTCAACAGCAGTCTGTATGTAAGGGAACAGTTGTCGACAATAATGGAGATCCTGTCGTAGGAGCATCTGTTTTTGTCGTAAGTAATGGACAGAAAAAGGGAAGTGTAACTGACCTTGATGGTAATTTTGAGATTGCAGGCGTTGCTTCTGGCTCATCACTTACTATTTCTTATGTTGGTTACAAGACCCAGCAGGTAACTTGGAGTGGCAAGGACCTCAAGGTTACACTCCAGGAGAACAGTGAGATGCTCGAGAACGTTGTTGTTGTCGGCTATGGTACTCAGAAGAAGGTTAACCTTACTGGTGCTGTCTCTGTTGTTAATTCTAAGCAACTTGAGTCTCGTCCAGTAACGAGTGTTGCTCAGGCATTGCAGGGTGAGGTTCCTGGTTTGAATTTCAGCGTTGGCAATGCGGGTGGTTCATTGAAGAGCCGTATGGGACTTAACATCCGTGGTATAGGAACTATTGGTGATGGTTCTAATGCTGCTCCACTCGTACTTATTGATGGTTCAGAGGGTGATCTTTACTCTATTTCTCCAAATGACATCGAGAGTATCTCTGTATTGAAGGATGCTTCATCAAGTGCTATCTATGGTTCACGTGCTGCGTTTGGTGTTATCCTCGTTACAACCAAGAGTGGTAAGGAAGGTCGTATGAACGTATCTTACAATGGTAACGTACGTTTCTCTACAGCAACTCAGATTCCTGAGATGCCTAACTCATATGACTTTGCACGCTATTGGAATGATGCTGCTGCTAATAGTGGTGGTAATGCTCCATTCAGCCAGGATATGCTGAACAAGATTAAAAACCATATCAATGGTACACCTGCACCAGGTGAAGAGGTTACTACAACATGGCAGGGAACTGCTGCTAATGAGCCTTGGAGTATGTACACAGGTTCTTGGGACAATACCAACTGGTTCAAGGAGATGTATAGGTCTGCCGTTCCTTCAACAGAGCATAATATCTCTGTAAGTGGAGGCGGTAATAAGGTGAACTACTATATCAGTGGAGCTATCTTAAGTCAGCGTGGATTGATCCGTCATGGTAAGGATAAGTTGAAGAGATATAACTTCTCTTCTAAGGTTACAGCAAATCTCACTGATTGGGCAACAGTTACCTATAACTCTAAGTGGATTCGTGAAGACTATAGCAGACCATCTTATATGACTGGACTCTTCTTCCATAATATCGCACGCCGCTGGCCTACCAACCCTGTTTACGACCCAAACGGTCACTATGTACATGGAAATGAGATCTTACAGATGGAGAATGGTGGTATTGATGCAACCCAAGAGGATAAGCTCTTCCAGCAGCTTGCTCTTGAGTTCCGACCAATCAAGGGTTGGAAGATAAGATTAGAAGGTAACTACAATACAACTAACTACCATAACCATTGGGACGTGTTGCCTATCTACTATTATGATCCAGATCAGCATCCAATAGCTGCAGCATGGAGTGGAGACTATGCAGCAGGAAAGTCTAATGTTGGTGAGGCTATGTCTAAGAATAATTACTACAATGGACGTTTCTTCACTGAGTATAACATGACCCTCAATGACAAGCATGAATTTAAGTTCCTTGCTGGTTTGGACATGGAGTCTAATATTTATACTTACCTCAGTGCTTCTCAAGCTGACCTTGTAACACCATTAGTGCCAACCCTCAATAATGCAACTAATAAAGTTGTTGGACGTGGTTTCTCTAACACACACTGGTCAACAATGGGTATGTTTGGTCGTATCAACTATGCTTATGACTCACGTTATTTGGCTGAGTTCTCTATCCGTAGAGACGGCTCTTCACGTTTCATTGGGGATAAGACATGGGGTACATTCCCATCTATTGCACTTGGTTGGAATATTGCTAACGAGCAGTTCTTTAAGCCTCTTAATAAGACAGTTAATACTCTTAAGTTGAGATTAACATACGGTTCACTTGGTAATACAAATACAGACCAGCTCTATCCTTGGTTCCTCAGACAGCCTATTAGCTCAAACTCTTCAGCATGGCTTGTTAATGGTGAACGTGTTAATACATCAGGCGTTCCTGGTCTTGTATCACCTTTCCTAACATGGGAGAGAGTACAGTCATGGAACATCGGTCTTGACTTCGGTATGTTCAACAACAGACTGCAGGGTACTTTCGACTACTTCGTTCGTACAACAAAGGATATGGTAGGTCCTGCACCTGTTAAGCCATCTATTCTCGGAGCAACACAGCCAAAAGAGAATAATAGTGATATGAGATCAAATGGTTGGGACTTAGAAGTAAGATGGAGAGATAGAGTTGGACAAGTAAACTATGGTATTAAGGTTGTTCTTTCTGATGATTACCAGACTATTACGAACTTCTATAATCCAAATAGACTGCTTTCTCAATGGTGCGCTGGTAAGCGTATGGGCGATATCTATGGTTATAAAGTAGAAGGTATAGCACAGACAGATCAGCAGATGAACGAATGGTTGGCTAATAATAAGCCTTCATGGGGTTCTAACTGGGCTGCCGGTGATGTTATGTACAAAGACCTTGATGGTGATAAGAAAGTGAACTCTGGTAAGAGCACATACGATGATATGGGTGACTTGACCAAGATTGGTAACTCTTTGCCACGTTATCGTTTCGGTATTACTTTGGATGCTAACTGGAAGGGCTTTGACTTCCTCATCTTTATGCAGGGTGTTGGTAAGCGTGACTTCTGGGATGCTTCTCCTTATAGTGTTGGTGCTAATACTGGTTTGTGGCAGAGTGCAGCATTTAAGGATCACCTTGACTACTGGCGTCCAGCTACCGATACCAACTTCGGTCCTAATCCAAATGCTTTCTATCCAAGACCTCTCTTCGGCGCGGGTTCTAAGAACTTCCAGACAAGCGACAGATATCTACAGAATGCAGCATACATGAGAATCAAGAATATTCAGATTGGTTACACTCTCCCTGCTGCTATTGCAAGCAAGATTGGTGCAAGCCGCGTTCGTTTCTATTTCTCTGCTGAGAACCTTGCAACATTCACGAAGATGAATAAGATTTTCGACCCTGAAGCAACAGGAGGAGACTGGGGACCTGGAAAGATTTATCCTCTTCAGAGAACTGTTTCATTCGGTTTGAATCTTAACTTCTAAACATAACGGAATTATGAAAAAGATTATTTCAGATATACTAAAAGGTGGTCTACCATTGCTGTGCCTTGGCATGACTGTTACTTCATGTAATGTTTCCTTGATAGAAAACCTCTTGATCAGGTTTCACCAAGCGAATACTTCAAAACTGCGGATCAACTTGGTACATTCACTATCAACTACTATACAAGTATTTTCCCTAATAATAGTGGCTGGTTTGGAGGTGTTGCTACATTTGATAATGGTACAGATAACCAAGCTGCAAGAAGTGGAAACTCAGGAATGTACCTACAGGACCAGTGGAAAGTCCCAACATCAGGAGGTCTTGATGTGTATGCTATCAGAAATGTAGATAAATTCATTAATGAAAGTGAAGCAAAGATTGCCAAAGGAGAAGTAACTGGTACACCAGAACTCATCAATCAATACATGGGTGAAGCTTACTTCATCAGAGCTATGCTCTACTTTGATAAGTTGAAGACTTACGGTGACTTCCCTATCATGCTTGAGGAGTTAAACATTGATAAAGACCTCGTAGAAGCAAGTAAGCGTCAGCCTCGTAACCTTGTTGCACGTCAGATTCTTTCTGATATGGATAAGGCTATTGATAAGTTGCAAGTGACATTTGCTAATAAGGTTCGCATCAATAAGAATGCTGCTTTAGCTATGAAGTCAAGAATGGCACTCTATGAAGCTACCTTCGAGAAGTATCACAGAGGAACTGGTCGTGTACCAGGGGATGCTAACTGGCCAGGTAAGAATAAGGAGTGGAACAAGAACTTCACTATCAATCAGGATGATGAGGTTAACTTCTTCCTTGATCAAGCTATCGATGCAGCTAAGAAGGTGTGTGATGCTGTACCATTGTCAACTCAGAATAACCACGTAATGAATCCTGGTACTGTTGGTAACTTCAATGGTTGGAATCCATACTATGATATGTTTGCAAGTCCAAACTTGGCAAAGTATCCAGAAGTTCTGTTGTGGAGAGAATTCAATACTGATATCAATGTAGCTCACCTTACATCAAACAAACTGCGTGGTGGTTTGTCTTCAGGTTGGACACGTGGTCTCGTAGAGTCATTCCTTATGAAGAATGGTTTGCCTATCTATGCTTCTGGTTCAGGCTATCATGGTGATACTACTGTAGACTTAGCTAAGACTGATCGTGATGAGCGTTTGCAGCTTTTCGTGTTCGGTGAGTCTAATGACCTTGATATTGATCAGAAGAGTATTGATTTAATTAATAAGCAAAGAGTTAAAGAAGGTAAACCTACCATTACTAAACTTTTATTCGATGCGGCAACTCTTTTTGCAACAGACCAGGCAAGTAGAGACGTAACTGGCTATCGTCAGCGTAAGTTCTACAACTATGATCCTGCAATGCAATTGGGTCAGACCTTCTCAGATGTTGATGGTCAGATTATTATTCGTGTTGAGGAAGCTATGCTCAACTACATTGAAGCTTCTTACCTCCGTACAGGTTCATTGGATGCAACAGCAACTGGTTATTGGACTGCTTTGCGTGCTCGTGCAGGTATCACTGCTCCAATCTCAACAACTATTGCTGCTACTGATATGAGTAAGGAGGCTGATGTAAATCGTCCATCATACGACTGGGCAGCATTCTCTGCTGGTCATCCCGTAGATGCAACACTCTATTCTATCCGTCGTGAGCGTCGCAGCGAGTTTGCTGGTGAGGGTCTTCGTGACGATGACTTGATTCGTTGGGCAGCTTTGGATCAGGTGAAGAACTATCAGATTGAGGGTGTTAACTTCTGGGACCAGATCTATCAGAATCCTTCTTTCGTTGATAAGAATGGTGTGAGTCTGATTATTGCTGATGGCGATGCTAAGGCTACAATGTCTGCTAAGACACTTTCAAAGTATGTTCGTCCTTACCAGATTCAGAAGACTAACAACATTCTCTATAATGGTTACACCTTCTATCAGGCACACTACTTGTCTCCATTCTCTTATCAGGAGATGCAGCTCTGTTCTCCTGATGGTAACGCAGAGAACTCTAACTTGTACCAGAATATCTACTGGCCAGTTGAGGCAAATGGTGAAGCTATCAAGTAAGTTTATGCTGAATAAAGTATAATCAATTAGATTACAAATAATGTTAGAGGGTGTATCAAGCGATTGATACACCCTCTTTCTATAACATGTTACAAGGAGTTTAACGCTCAACGCTATGTGTGACGAGTTACAATATATACATGATAAAACTTTCTTGTAAGTTGTTGAAGTCATTTCTTTATAGATGCTTCACTTGTATATGTGAGAATAAAAGGATATCTTTGCAAGAGATCTTTCTTGTTATTTATACGGTCGGCTTTTCTGGTACAATAAATTAATTATGTTTGCATTTACTATCATTATACTAATTTGTATTCTTGCTCTTGGTATATCACTATTAGTGAGTCATTGGAGTAATGGTGCGAAGAGTGGAGAAGCGGTAAAAATAGAAACACTTTATAAAAAGAATTGGCTCTCCTTTTTTTGGATATCCCTACGTGTGTTGTCGTTTGCTTTGGTTACTGCCTTTTTGTTCTTAGTGTTACTTGCATCGTTTGCAGGTGATGATGCAGGCGAATGTTGCTTTTGGATCATGATATTTGTTGTTGGAAGTTGGTTTATTTCAATACCTCTTATTATTATATATATTTGCTCGCTGGCTCAAGCTATTCGACATCGTGATTATACGAATAAAGTCTTTCTTGGCTTTCATTGTTTTAATGCTCTCCAGCTACTTTGTGTTGTGATATTGGGTAGTTTACCTATTTCTTCCTGAAATCAAATTTGCTGTCACTGCTGTCATTCTTTTGTAAGAGGTAATGAGTTGTTATACAGTGAGTTATATCTAAATGTTAAAATGACAGCAACTTGAAAATAAAACTATTACTATACTTATGGGTATAAGGAAAGTATGAGCACAATAAGTTTGTGAGCTTTCTTTTATGTTGATAAAGAAAAGAAGTTGCAGTAAAAATAAGAAAACGCTGATAGAGCCTCTATTTTTTACTGCAACTTCTTTGTTTGAGTTAAGAGTGAAATTATTAAATCTTTAAGTATATCTGCATGTAATTTCTGCAGCTCTACTTATCAGTCTTCTATTCCGTTTATTGTTCAGAGTGCTCAAGAACATATTTTGGTGACTCACCATACTTGTTTGCTTCTGGTTGACTATCTTGTAGAAGGAAAATCAAGATTATAATGGCTAAAGCTATGTTTAAAAGATAGAAAACAATGGCTAAAAGACCTGTTGTACTTGTGATCGCAGTTGTAAGGACATTAATTGCACCTTGAACATCTTGTGATCTTAAAGCTTCAAAGTAGGCGCTGAAATCAATTGAAACGATGAAAAGTGTAATAGCAGTGAAGCCTACACAAGTCTGAACTGCCCACCACCAGCCACTTCGCCCAGTGTCATGTAAGCGACGAAACTGCATAGATACGCCTGCAAGTCCTAAAACAAATACTCCAAGTATTCCGACAAATGGAATTAATGAAACCACAATGGATGCGAGGAAGATTGTAAGAACGCCCCACCAATATTCAGAGCGACGAATACGTCCATTGAACTGGATGATTTTTTTGAATGCATTCTGTGCAGCTACTTCAAACCCAACTTGTGGAAGTTCCTTAAACTGTGACATAGTTATTATTATTTTAAAAGTATGCGTTTGTCTTATTCTTTCAAGAGGTCTGGGCGTAGGCGTTTAGTGCGTTCCATTGCTTGATCAAACTCCCATTGTCTAATCTTAGCCTCGTTTCCACTGAGTAGAATCTCTGGAACATCCCAACCATTATAGCTACGAGGGCGGGTGTAGATAGGTGCTGAGAGCATATCATCCATAAAACAGTCGGAGAGTGCACTCTGTTCATCACTAATAACACCTGGAACCAGTCGTACAACAGCATCAGCAATGATGGCTGCTGGTAGTTCGCCACCTGTTAAAACAAAGTCGCCAACAGAGATTTCACGTGTGATGAGATGGTCGCGTACGCGTTGGTCAACACCTTTATAATGTCCTGCAAGAATAATGAAGTTACCTCCCAATGAGAGGTCATTAGCAATCTTCTGATTGAATTGTTCGCCATCAGGAGATGTAAAGATGACTTCATCGTACTCCCGCTCTTCCTTTAAAGCAGCGATACAACGGTCGATTGGCTCAATTTGCATGACCATACCAGCCTGTCCACCAAAAGGATAGTCATCGACACGACGCCATTTATCCTTTGTGTAGTCACGAAGATTATGCAGACGAATCTCTGCCAATCCTTTCTTTTCTGCTCTGGCAAGGATACTTTCATGTACGAATCCTTCCAGCATCTCTGGTAATACGGTGATGATATCTATTCTCATATAGGTACAAAGTTAACTAATCTTTTGCTATTACGTTGATAGTTTAGGATTTTTTTGTAACTTTGCCGTAGATTCTAATATATAAACTAAGAACAGTTATGAAGAGATTCTTTACCCTCGCTATTATGGTAGCAGCTTTTTGTTGTGCAAACGCACAAGATGTCCAGTTGCATTATGACTTAGGTCATAGTCTTTACAAGAACCTAAGTTCTCGTACGTCAGTAACAACAACAGTAGAAATGTTCAAACCTGACACATGGGGTTCTACCTATATGTTTACTGATATTGATTACAAGAGTGATGGAGTAATGGGTGCTTATTGGGAGATTTCACGTGAGTTTAATCTTACGAAGAATAAGCAGTGGGCTGCGCATGTTGAGTATGACGGTGGTTTAGGTTCTGGTAAAACTATGGATAGCTATTATGGTAATCGTTATCAGCATGCTGTTCTCCTTGGTGGAGCATGGAACTGGGCTTCAAAAGACTTTTCAAAAACATTTAGTCTTCAGTTGATGTATAAGTATCAGTTTAAGAATGGTCACACTGGTGCACATCCTTTCAGTGGTTTTCAGCTGACAGAGGTGTGGGGTACAACCTTCGCTAAGGGTCTTTGTACATTCTCTGGATTCTGTGACCTTTGGTATGATCCAAATGTTAATGGTAAAATGATTCTTCTCTCTGAGCCTCAGTTCTGGTTTAACCTCAATACGCTAAAGGGAATGAAAGATGTAAATCTCTCTTTGGGTACTGAGGTTGAGATTAGCAATAACTTCGTTTGGAATGACAAAGGTCAGAATAATCGTTTCTATGCTATCCCTACAGTGGCAGCTAAGTGGACATTCTAAGCAGATAATATAGAACTTAATTATTCTAAGATAAGAAAAGGAGGCGATGTGTGTATCGTCTCCTTTTGCTATGTTTAGTAAAATCAGTTGTTGTTAGAATAGACTTCCTTCTGTTGGTTGTGAAGGTGTTTCTGGTGCTGTAACCTGTGCAAAGCGAGCTATGAATTCATCTTCAGAGATAATAGGAATGGAGAGTTCCTTTGCTTTCTGATTCTTTCCAGAAGAGCTTTCTACATCATTATTAATAAGATAATTCGTTGATTTAGAAACAGAACCAGTTACCTTACCACCTTGACTTTCTATGTACGCTTTCAGTTCGTTACGATTCTTATAATGGTGAACATCACCTGTAACGACGAAGGTTAATCCCTGACAACTATCACCAGTTGGTGCTGATGAAGGTTGACTAACGTTAAGTTCGGCTAATAGATGTTGTAGCATTGATTGATTATCAGTATCTTTCATCCAACGTACAAAGCTTGCACTCTTCTCTGGTCCAATACCAGCAATGGTTGAGAAGATATCTTCTGCAGTACTTTCGGTTGCTGTTTTTATAAGCTCCTCCAATGGATATGCTGATAAAAGACGATTACAAACATCCTGTCCAACAAGGGGAATGTTTAAAGCAAAGAGCAGACGACGTGCTTCTACATTACGCGCTTTTTCAATAGCAGCCAATAACTTAGTGACACTCTTGTTTCCGAAACCTTCCATTGTTCGCAGTTCATTAGCGTGGTCATTGAGATGGAAAAGGTCGGCATATTCACGAACCCATCCAAGGTTTATAAATTTCTGCACGGTTTGTTCAGAGAGTCCGTCAATGTTTACACCTTCTTTTGATACAAATCTACCGAACTTCTTCAGCTGTTTAGCTGGACAATGTGTATTGGTACAGTGTAGTGTGCGTGTTCCACTAACCTCGCTTTCGCTAACTTCTGTAGCAGAATGGCATACTGGGCAAGTCTCAGGAATATGGAAAGTACCAACGCTTTCAATAACGTTAATAACCTTCGGAATAATTTTATTCGCTTTGATAACAGCTATCTTCGTTCCCTTATCACCAATCCCTAATCGTTCACATTCGGAGATATTACAAAGGGAAGCACGTTTAACGGTTGTTCCTTCTAGTCTACAGGACGAAAAACAGCTACTGGCGAGATAGTTGAAGCAGCACATGACCATTCTATATAGTCTAATTCTGTCTCAGCACTCTCGTCTTGCCATTTAAAAGCATAGCCTGCACGTGTGGCGTGATGACCAGTGACAGAACCTGTTGCAGCGTAGGCTGTATCGTCGTATGAGATTACCAAGCCGTCAACAGGGTAGGGAAATGGTGATGAACTCACACCAGTAACTCTTTCTGTCCAATGATGAATGACCGCTTCTATATTGTCAACGGTAGGTTGTTCGATAACCTCTCTATCTATAACCTTGAATCCTTGTTGTTCAAGCCACTCCATTCTTTTTCCCCAAGAAGTTATTTCTTCCTCTGTATAAACGAGTGTAAAAGGAATCCAACGCAAGTGGCGGGCTTTTACTTCATTGATGTCTTTCAGTGTGAGTGAGCCTGATGCGAGGTTGCGAGGGTTGGCATATTCTTCCTCTGCTTCCATGTTAAACTGCTCAAAGTCAGGATAACTGATGACAGCTTCACCACGGATAACAAGATGTCCCTTATAGGGAATGGTTTGTAAGATACCATCAATAGCCGTAGAAAGATGAGTAATATTGGTGCCAATATGACCATTTCCACGTGTGACAACCTTTGTCAGTTTACCATTGTCGTATGTAACAACAAGTGTCAATCCATCCAATTTCCATGAGAGCCATATAGGTCTATTCTCTGCCCATTTAGCAAGGTCTTCTACCTTCTTAGTTTTTGCCAAGGATAGTGCAGGGAACTCATGTTCTTCTTTTTTACCCGCAACATTATCGGCAGATACATTTTGTGTTGGAGAATCGGGGAGTATAATACCTGTTTCTTCTTCTAACTTTTTTAGCTTATCAAAGGCTGCATCCCATTCATAGTCTGTCATAAGTTCGTCACGACCATTGTAATAAGCTTCGGATGCAGCATTAAGTTGATTAACAAGTGATTGTATTTCTGTGTTCATTGTTTTGTTTGATGATTGACGATGACAAATCGTATTAAATGATTAAAAGTAGAAATAGGCAAAGACAAACTTCTTATTATTATTTCCAAAGCTGTTTGATAAGTGCAGCGTCAGCTTCAGTCCAGTTGAGTTTTGAGAACTCTTTAGGCGTTAGCCAGCAAGAGTCAAGATGTGCAAGCAACTTAAAGTTATTGTCATGCGCCATACAGTCATAGGCAGTAAGGCTGATTGAAAAGTCTGAATAGTCATATTCAACGCTTCCAAGTTTTGCTCCGACATAGATACTCCAATCCATCTCTTCAAGCAGTTCACGACGCAAAGCCTCGTGATCACTTTCTCCCTCATTGACTTTGCCACCTGGAAACTCCCAGTGTTCAGCAATATAATTAGGACCTTTACGCAATCGCTGTGTACATAGAATCTTATCACCGTCATGAATAACGGCGCAGACAACGTTGAGATGTTTCTTTTCCATAATTTTATCTATTGTTCGGTTATTTTCGACCTCTTACTTCTTGCTTTATTTGCAAATATACTACAATTTGCCAAATAAGTCTATCTTTCTTAGAATTAATTTCAATTCTTTATAGGCAACTCATATCTTTTGCGTATCTTTGTACGCTAATAAAATATTAGAAATTATAATCATTTATGTCTACACTAACAATTGCCATTATTGTAGTCTTCGTGCTGGGCTATGCGCTCATTGCAATGGAGAGCCTTACTAAGGTTAACAAGGCAGCAGTTGCCTTATTGATGTTTGTTTTCTGCTGGACACTTTACATGTTTGATCCAGCACCGTTTGTACAGCTGATGCATCCAGACTTTACGGGAACAGGTGATAAGGTTGTGTCGTTTGTAAATACTTTGATAACGGAGCATTTAGGCGATACAGCTACCACACTCTTTTTCCTTATGGGAGCTATGACGATTGTGGAAATCGTCGATCAGAACGGTGGTTTCAACTGGGTAAAGAATGTAATGCAGTCTAAGACAAAGCGTAGTCTATTGTGGAAGATTGCCTTTATGACTTTCTTCCTTTCTGCTATCCTTGATAACCTAACGACAAGTATTGTGATGGTTATGATTTTGCGTAAGCTTGTACAGGATAAGCACGACCGAATGATTTATGCTTCGTTAGTTATTATTGCTGCTAATTCAGGTGGAGCTTTCTCTCCAATTGGTGACGTAACTACGATTATGTTGTGGAATGCAGGTATGATAACTGCAGGTGGTGTACTCAGTGAGATATTTATTCCTTCATTAGTTTCAATGTTGATACCAGCATTCTTGCTTCAGATGCTTTTGAAAGGTAATATCCAGTATGATGATATGTCAAGTGATATGTCGGGTGATCGCGAAGTCTTGGAGTTTAATGGGTTCCAGCGTAAGATTGTCTTTGCTATTGGTGTAGGTGGTCTTTGCTCTGTTCCTTTGTTCCACTTCTTTACTGATTTACCTCCTTTTGCTGGTATTTTGCTGGTATTGGGTATTTTATGGACTGTGACAGAGGTATTCTATCGTAATCTTCATAAGAAAAGAGGTGATGAGATTCAATTCTCAAAGCGTGTAAGTAGTTTGCTGAGTCGTATCGATATGTCTACTATCCTTTTCTTCCTTGGTATTTTGATGGCTGTGGCTTGTTTGGAGGAAGTAGGTGTGTTGAAGGAGTTAGGTAGTGGTCTGAACACAACCTTCAATGGCAATCATTATGCTGTGACCGGTATTATCGGTGTACTTTCAGCTATTGTTGACAACGTTCCACTCGTAGCTGGTAGTATGGGTATGTATCCTATCGGGATAGAGCCAGATATGGCAGTGGATGGTATCTTCTGGCAGTTGCTTGCTTATTGTGCTGGTGTCGGCGGTTCAATGCTCATCGTTGGTTCTGCAGCAGGTGTTGTTGTTATGGGTCTTGAGAAGATTACCTTTGGCTGGTATATGAAGCGTATTACGTGGATTGCTTTCTTAGGTTATATTGCTGGTATCCTTTCATACTGGATTATGCGTACATATATTTTTACCACTCCGCTTTAATCACTAACTCTTAAAATACTATATTTTAGTAGCATAAGCCTCATCTGTCCAATCTGAATTTAATCATGTGGATAGGTGAGGGCTTATTCTATTCTTTAGGAAATGAAAGGTAAAGTAAGAAGTAGAATCTTTTCCATCTTACGAAAATGCAACAAAGTAGTTTTATTTTTGTTTTGCTGTCACTTTTAACACTTTGTTTAAATGTGTTGTAAATCAGTAGGTTGTATGGTTAAATTAGATGATAGGAATGACAGGAAAACTTATTTTGTAGAAATTGCTTTGTTATAAGAAAGCAGAGAAACGGAATGAAAGAGGATAGAATATTACAAATACAGAATTGTTTTTGGTGAATAGTGTTAAGGGTTATCTTTTACATTGAAAGCATGCCTTATCATTATGCTTATTTCTCTATATGAAAGGAAATCTATCATTAAGCTTTCTTCCCTTTTTTATCATTGTGTGGAGGCTCAGCACATATTGTGTGGAGGCTTAACACCAATTGTGCGCAGGCTTAACACCAATTATTAGGATGGTTTATAGCTTTGAAATCAATCTGTTATTTGTAAGGTGGGAAGAGCTATTACCGTGTTTTACTACGATAAAATTATAGGAGATGCACAAGTCATGCACCTCCTATTTATCGTTTATAGCGAGTTTTATACAGCCTTGACCTTATAGTGTCTGTATTTTGTATAAAACTTTATGATGAGTTTGACGCTTTACTTAAGTCATAAAGTCAGGCTGTATAGTTTATCTTAGTTGGCAAAGCGAACGTTCTGTGCGCTATATCCAACTACAATTTTACCCTGAATGAGTTTGCCCTCTGGAGAGTAATAGAATACTTCACTTGGCGCTGTATAGCTTGGGGTATCTATAACATAGATGTTACCATAACGGTCAACATTAACCTGTGAAGGATTCTTGAGGCCTGTCATATCAAGGTCGGTTTCCTTTCCAGTTGCGAGATCATAGATAAAGAAACGCTTGTTCGTATCATAGTAGGTAGCATATAGGCATACGAGTGCGTTCTTTTTAGCACTGTATGCAATTGAACTTGCCTTGAAGAGTTTTTTTACCTCATCATTTTTAGCATTAATCTTCTGTACAAGTGCATCGTCGTTTTTGAACATTGACACAAAGTAAACATCATTACCAACAGTAATATTTTGGTTATAAGGATTTTTTCCTACGGTAAGTGTCTTTGTCTTTTTGAATGAGTTACAGTCAACGATAGCTACTGTATTACCATTACCATAACCTGAGATGTTTACATAGAGTTTACCATTAGCAACGGAAAGTGCCTCTGGGTGATCGCCAACTTCTACAGAGTCAACCAACGGCTGCACTGAGTTGTTAGGATTCATCTTATATACCTTACCATTGTAAGCTGAGAAGTAAACATAATTACCATCTGATGTCAAATAGCGTGGGCTGGCATTGTGCAACTTAATGGTTTGTTCTTTCTTACCCATTCTATTCAAAACTTCAACCTTTGAAGAGGTTGTACAAGTACGACAAGCTTAGTTCCAAAGACAATTAAGTCCTGTGCATCACCGATTCCGATACCGTTCTGAGTCATGTAAGCATTGCTGTAGATGTATGGTGCAGTTGGACGTGACTCGCTGTTATAGTCGAGAATACCCACAGTACCATCATTTGCATTCCAGTTACCAGCACAAGCAACATATACATCTGTACTTGATACTGCTGGCTGTTTGTAAGTAAAATCATTGTCATCACTACAAGCTGTGAATGTAAGCGCTGACATCAGAATGACACCAAGCGCAAGAAGATTCTTTTTCATTTTCTTATTGTTTTGTTTATAATTTGTTGTTATCTCTTTTATTTATCTTTGCTTTTTACAATATTCTCTTTTTCCTCAAAGTTTCCAACTTACTGTGAGTCGCCAGTTTGTTCCTGGCATAGGATAAAAGCGTACAACCTCATAGTTTTTATTACCAAGGTTGCGTAAGTCAAACTGTAGATGCAGTTCCTGTTTGAGGAAGTTTATATCCTTTGAAATCGTGATACTATGGTCAGTAAAGGCTGCCATACGGTTATTAGGAATATTATATCCCAATGAATAACGTTCACCCATTAACAGTAGATTATAGCTTAAGTCCAGCCACGGGGTATGTAGCAGCGAACTGATTGAACCCGAATGGCGTGGAGTATAAGCTATCTGGTGTCCATAGTAAATATCGGTTGGATTAGTTTTATCGGTTGCGTTGAGCATACTATAGCTTCCAGTCACACTGAGTGACCAATCATTGCTCCATCGTTTCTCTGCATTAGCGGAGATATCAAGTCCAACTTGTCGCACTTTACCCGCATTCATCATTTGCCAATAGAACATCTTTGGCACTGCAATAATCTTATCGGTGACATTCCCTAAGTATCCATCTGCCGTCAATGAGAGCTGAAATGTACGGTTAAAGGTATGTGAATAGGTTGCCCCGAGATTCCACTGGCGTGACTTCTCAGGATTTAAGCGACGATTTCCAATACCAGTATAATAAAGTTCATTAAGTGTTGGCGTACGGAAGATGTCCTTATATCCAAAGCGGAAACGGAGGTCTTGTAAGGCTCTCCATTGTAGGCTGAAGGCTGGGGAGAGACGATGGAAACCATCAGATGCATTGCCAAGTTTTACCTGCTCTGTGATATTTGTTGCAAGGAGTGATGCATTGAAAGTGAACTGGCCTATACGATAGTTTGCTGCCAATGCTGTCCATAGGGAGTTACGTGTAGGGTTTGCAGCCTGTGAAAGCGACATTGATAGATGATTATGCGCATAGTCTTGTGCCAAAGAGAGGTGAAGCCCTTGTAAAGGCTCACTCCATAAAGTTGCTGTCAGATATGCCTCCTGCTGTCTGTAGATATCTTCTTTATAACCACTGGCAGGTACATCTGAATAGCGTGACCATGAATAATTCCACTTAGCTGCTGCTTTCAACTTGATACGCTGACTGAATTGGTTCTCATAGAAAAGCTGTGTGAAGACATTCTTGTCAACTAATCGCTCAGCAGAGTAGGTGTTATCGTAGATGACTGCACCCGGTAAGCCTCGATGAGAGGTGAAACCGTATGTCTTCCACTTCAGTATTTGCTTGTCACTGAACTGATAATCAAGGTTAATTTCTCCTCTCCAAGTTTCAATGTCACTATTGTTACGTCGCTCATTGATGGTCTTGATACCATTTTTCAACTTGAATGCATAAACACCATCAGCCCTTTCATAGCTTCCGTATGCCCCAATGTCAAGCCGTGAGAACTGCTGGTGGAAGAGTAGGGAAGGTGAGAAAAGACCGTAACTACCTGTACGGATGGTTGTGGAAAGTTCTGTCTTCTTTCTTGTTGATTCGCTATTACGGTCTGTATAGCTTTGCAGTGTATTAATATTAATCATTCCTGCAGAAGCGTATGACTTTGCACTCTGATAAATATTATCGTCTTGACCAATCTGAAGACTGATGAGTGAAATGTTATCGAGTGTAAAGCGAGATAGGTCTACTTGTCCGCTTTGACAGTCACCCACCTGTACACCATCATAGATAACCCCCGTATGAGCAGCACCAAGACCACGGATGTTGACCGTCTTCATACCGCCCACACCGCCATAGTCTTTCACTTGTACACCTGCAAAACGTTTTAAGGCGTCGCCCATATCGTGGATGCCAAGTCGTTCCATATCTGCATGTGAAAGAGTTTGTACTGGCGAACTTGCCAATACATTTCCAGAAATGCGGAAGCCATTGACCACAACTTCCTTAATGGTTTGCGTTGTGTCAGTATCAAGGCTCTGTGCAGTTGTACCGAGCGGGCACAATAATAGCAAGAAAGAAGCCAATTGCCTCATATCTCATTCTGTAATCAAAGGGTTCTATGCAGGGCCCTTCCTCGAGGGGTGCAATGACTTGCAATGGCAGGTCTTCTGACTTGTTGTCCAAAGTGAGGTAAGCGCCTTCCCAGTTTAATATGAGCCAGTGGCATTAGCTTACCTTTAACAAACAACTTACAGCTGCGGGACAGTAGCGGACTCCCACCGCTTTCCCTTTTTAATCATGATGGTAATGAACCTATTGCATTTGCAAAGATACGATAAAGGGGAGAGATAGGCAAATAAAGGTGTACTTTTCTACATACAGTGTAATGGTTATCACCTGTTGAAAAGTGATTTTAGAGGGGTTTTTGTAGGTGCTTCATCTTATGACCGCCCCATTGATTATCACCCATATATACGAATCCTACATGGTGATAAAGTCGTTCTGCCTGAGGGTTTCCTGTGTCAACAAGTAATCCAGTAGGGAGGTTCATCTTTCTTCCTTTCTCTATTGTAGCTTCAAGTAGCTGCTTAGCAAGCCCTCGTCCACGAAAAGTATTGTCAACACAAAGCGAGTCAATATATAGTTCACCAGCTGTTGTCTCGTCATCCATATCAGTAAAGTCACGACCGAAAGCCTCTAAAGCTGCATCAATGAAAGCCTTTCTTAGTTCTTTAAGTTTGGCTCCATCGTAGCTGACACAGACACCAGCAATCTTATTTGTTTCCGTTATTGCTACAAGTGTATTAAGATAGGAGTATTGCGAGTCTTCACGTTCTACCAACTTTGTTATGAGTTGATGAAAGTCTTTTAAACTATGGTTGGGGCCTGCAAACCACTGACAACACTCATGGTTCATAGCCTCCATTATTAGATGAGCTATCATCGTAGCCTGCTCTTTTGTGCATCTTCAATCTTAATCATAATGCGAAGATACAAAAACAATTTGATTTAATATGTTTATCGTGGATTTAATCTATCGAATAAGGTGTGTTTTTCAAAATATCCCCAACTCTTTTTAAACTGAAAAGGGTTGGGGATAAACGTTAATTTATTGGAGACCTAAGTCCTTCATTGCCTTCTGTGCAGCCTCTCCAGTCTTGCCCTGCATCTTTTCTGCAGCTTCCTTGGCAGCCTTCTTAGCAGCTTCTACCTGCTCAGGTGAAGCTGATTGCATAGCTTCCTTAGCCTTTGACATACCCTCAGTGATAGCCTTTGGATCAGCCTTTGAGGCAGCGTCGATAGCAGCACCTACTGCGTTTGCAGCAGCCTCATTGCCAGAAGACTTTAAGGCAGCCTTAATATTCTCAGAGTTACTCTGCATCCACTGCTGAAGCTTTGCAACATAAGCCTGTGCTTCTTGTGGGTTCTTCTGAGCAAGTTCAGCCATTTTAGTCTGTGCTGCTGTAAGCAATGCAGCTACACCCTTATCATCCTTAGCCTTTACTTTCTCGTTGAGTTGCTCGATGAGCTGGTCTGGTGAAGCAGGAGCCTCTGCTGTTACAGTTGAGTCACCAGCAACTGCTTCTGTTGCAGCTGAGTCAGCATTAGCCTTTGGAGCGTTGGTCTTACAGTTGTTACAGCAACTTGTGAAGGTCATTGCTGCTACAGCAATTGCCATGATAAATACTTTCTTCATAATTTTTTTAGCTTAAGTGATTAAAATCTTAACTATAATAATTGCCAAAGATAAGTATTATTTTGTTTATTTGTCTCCCTTTTTAGCATGTTTTAACTATAAAGATGAAAAAAGTACTAACCTATCTTCTTTTAAAGGTAATCTGTTTACTTTCTTAAAGTATAGTATAAATAATAAGATTGATAGGTGTTGTATGAATGATATTTGTTTTTACATAAAGTCCAATAACACACTCTTTTATGATATAATGTATGTTTATTTCTTTTAGAGTAGAACTGAGTCGTAACTCGAATATAGTAGATAAAACGAATTGTTTCTCGTGAAAATAATTCTGAACTGATTGATATTTTGGATAGGGTAGAGAGAAGACTACTTCTCTATTTTGCATTAATAGGGGTTATTCCACCTGTGTTTTCGGCCAGTTTACGAGGTATAAATGCTCTGTAGCACGAGTGAAGGCTGTGTAAAGCCAGTGAATATAGTCGGGTGTGAGCATTTCATCTGTCATATATCCTTGGTCAAGATAGATGTGTGCCCACTGTCCACCCTGTGCTTTATGGCAAGTGATTGCATAACCAAATTTCACTTGTAGAGCATTGTAATACTCATCTTCGCGCACCTTCTTCATACGATCAGCCTTTAATGGGATATCTTCGTAATCCTCTAACACACGTTGGAAGAGCTGTTCGTTCTGCTCTTGTGTCAAGGCTGGGGCTTCCGTCATCAGTGCATCAAGGATTACGGTCATATCCTCTTCTGCATTATCATAATCAGGAAACTCCAAAGATACATCGGCAAAGCGGAATCCATAGAACTCTCGCATATTGCGAACACGGCGTACAACTGCGCGGTCACCGTTGGCAATAAAAGTAAGTGCTGGTTGCTTCCCCTTCCCATGCTCCGAGGGGAGGGAGGATGGAGTGTTCTTGTACTTATTCTTCACTACCATCAACATATCGCCTGTTGTCAATTCTTCCTCACGTCCAAGAACCATGTTTCGAATGCCTTGATTGAAGACATTAGCACGTTTATTGGAGCGAGTGATAACCATTGTTTCGTCTATTCCCACCTCAGAATAGCTGGAAGCCAGTCGTTCGATAAGTTCATCACCTGGTACGATGGAGATGTCAGTAAAACCATTGAAGCGAATCTTGGGTAGCTGTGTAACCTCATCGTGGGTTATCATTTGGCGAATAACGGTGGCGTTATAGAGAATGCCCGAGTCTTGACTCTGACGAAGAACCTCATTTAAATCACACTCATAGACCGTCAGTCCATAAGCACGAAGGACATCTGAACGTAGTGCAGGACTCTCTTCTTCACCTACTGGAGGGAGCTGTGCCTTGTCACCAACAAGCAACATACGGCAATTACGGTCGTTGTAAACAAATTGGATAAGGTCGTCAAGTAGGCAACCACTGCCGAACGTTGTATTACCTGATGACAAACTAATCATCGATGCCTCATCAACCATAAACAAACGGTCATGGAAGAGGTTGACATTCAGATTAAACTTCCCATCAAGTCCTGTAAATGCTTTTTCCCGATAGATAGAACGATGAATCGTTGCTGCAGGCTGATTGGCATTCAGTGAGAATACCTTTGCGGCACGACCAGTTGGTGCCAAAAGTGTTACCTTCTGTCGTAATTCAAGTATTGTACGCACAATCGCACCTGCTAAGGAAGTCTTACCCGTACCAGCACTACCTCTGAGAATCATTACAGCACGCTCATCACGGTCGGTCATAAAGCGTGCAAAGACCTCTACGGCATGTAGCTGGTCGGCAGTAGGCGTAAAGCCGAAGTTCTGTAATATTCTGTATTTCAGTTCTTCATTTATCATCGCTTAAAGTCTTTTCTCCTTCGTTAATTCCAATCTTTAATGTCTGCTTGACCTTCTATCTGCTGTTCGATATCATCTGGAAGTTGTGAGAAGAAATCCATTCCTGTGATTCGTTCTACCTCATCTACAGAATTAACGTAGTCGGTTTTCTTCCGTCCTTTGGCAGATGCGTTCCTACAAATAAAGCCAATAGCCTTCGGTTCGTCTTTCAAACGGAGGACAACTTTAAAGAAGGCTTCAGGTACTTGTATCTTATTTTTACCAATTGTCTTATGTTTTTGATTGAAATAGATAGGACCACAGACGATATAGATATCGCCATATACTTGAGCCCATGTGCGACATTGTTTCTCTATAGTGTTCCATAGACCACTGTTCAAGGCTGGTACTTGTGGACAAATATTCGTCATTAGGAAACTCTGTTCCATTGCTTTTTGGCTCCAATGGTTATCACCAGCAGGACACATGTGTCCACGATCGTACCCCGAACGCATATAATCATAGGTATCAACACGTGGTGCAGGTATGTCTTCGTCTGCTTGGAAGATAATGCCCTTGCGCTTAGCGGGACCGTTAGTATGGTTCGCTGTTAAGTGCCATGCCACCCAGTTAGGCGTACGTGTGTCAACATTATAGGAAGTGGTATAACCTTCACGATAGAGTAGTAAAGATGGTACATTAGCTTTACTTGTAGGAATTTCTAAGCCTTGTTTTACCTCAAAACTATTCTTTTGAGTTGTCTTCTTTTTCCCATTTGTCTTTTTGGGTGAATTAGACTTATCGCTGTTATAGGATTCTACAAAGGGTTTGTCTAATGTTGAGAAATCTCCCCTCTGTTTCTCTCCTTGGCATGCAACAGCCAATAGGGACAGAGAAAGTATGATTGTTTTGAGGAATATATGGTTCATTTATTGTTGTTTTGAATTTAATGCTATTTATGATAGTTACGTCTCTCCCTCATTTACTCCCTTTTCTAATGAGTACAAGAGAACTTTCTGTCTCAAATAGTTGGTTAAGAATATATGGGAAGGGCAACATTGCCTCTTGAGTTTCAAACTTTACGGTAAATTGTTTATGTTTACAAAGTTACTATTTTCTTGTTATTTAATTGGTGCTTTTCATTAAAGACTTCACTTAAAAACTGTCTTTTATTTGCTTTTTGGGATTTGGTGTGTGATTAATGGCTTATTCTTTGATAGAATGTATTACTCTTTAAGGTGCGAAATATATTTACATAATTTGTTGCATTTAAGCCTTTTGAAATGTATAAAAGTACGTTTTGTTTTGTCTTTGTAACCTCCTTATATTCTGATTGTTACAAGGTTGTATTTTAAAAGATGCTTAATTGGCTTCTTAAAGGGCGTTAGTTAGACCTCAAAAGGGCATCTTTTGGGAGCCAATTAAGGCTTAATTCAAACGCTGCTGAGCATGAATTGAAAATAAAGCAATAAAAAAATATTACAAAATATGTTTTATAGTTGTTACTCTATTCTATTTATACCTTATTTATATATGGCTATCTTTTTTCGTAGAAAACCTATCGAGTATGATTATTTAGTTGAGGTTAGTCATAAGAAAATGATTATCTTTTCATCACTTTTTTACTAAAATCCTTGCAAGTATTGATTTTTAATCTTACTTTTGCAGTGTACTATTATAGTGGTACACTTAGGTTAAAAAAATGAGAATAAAAAATGCAATCAAAGAAAACAATCTATTAAAAAGAAAAGCCTTATGATTCAAGTAAATGAACTTACTTTCAGCTACCCAAAAAGCAAGCACAGCGTGTTTGAGGGACTGAATCTACAACTCAATGAGAACCGAATTTACGGTCTCTTAGGCAAGAATGGTATGGGAAAAGTACGCTGCTATATCTTATAGCAGGACTTCTGAAACCGAAGAAGGGTAGTGTTATCGTTGATGGTTACACCGCTTCATGCCGTTATCCAGAAATGTTAGAAGAACTGTATATTGTACCTGAGGAGTATGACTTGCCTAACATGTCACTCAGTAAGTATACGAAGATTCATGAAGACTTCTACCCTCGATTTAGCGAGGAGGTACTTGAAAAGTGCTTGTTAGACTTTGAGATGTCCGTTGATGTTGACTTTAAGCAACTCTCTATGGGACAGAAAAAGAAGGTGTATATGAGTTTTGCACTTGCTACTGGTTGTCGTCTTCTTCTGATGGATGAGCCAACTAATGGTCTTGATATTCCATCAAAGGCTCTTTTCCGTAAGGTTGTGGCAGGCAATATGGCAGAAGATTCATCGCTGATTATCTCTACCCATCAGGTACACGACGTTGAGCAGTTGCTTGACCATATTATCATCCTTGACAATTCACAAGTGATTGTGAACGCATCAACTGAGGATATAACAAATGATTACACTTTCTGTATTCGTCAATCTAACGAGATGGATGACAGCGTACTCTATGCAGAGCCATCCATTCAAGGCAACAACGTGATTGCACGACGTCAGACGGGTGACAATGAGACTACTATCAATCTTGAATTGTTGTTCAATGCAGCAACAACAGGTAAACTTAAATAAAACGAGGAGGAAGAGAATTATGAAGACAACATTTGCAAAAATCATTAATATCAGCCTAATCTCTGTAGCTTGCTTACTTGCTTTAAATTCTTGCTACATCCGAAAAATTGACTACGGAAAGATGGTGACAGAGGAGGCCTCTGTTGATTCGTTTGACACGATAGACATCCGTGGAGCTGGTACTGTTTATATATCACAAGGTAAGAAGTACAGCTTAAAGTTTAAAGGGGAGGAGAAGCGACTTGATGTATTAAGTTTTGTCAATCCACAGAATAAACTGGTAATTGACATGAAAAACCTGATTCACCACATAGGTTTTTTTAGTGTGAGACCTTCAGATAAGGTAACGCAAAGCATTGATATTTATATCACTACGCCAACACTCTCAAAGCTAAGTTGGAACAATTCTGCTACTGTTATTCTTTCAGATTCTTTTAAACTTGATAAGCTCAGCATTGATGCTCCTTCAGGTGGTAATCTGAAGATAAATAAGATGAATATCAATCAGTTGGAAGTCTCTATGGCGGATAGGGGGGCTATTGATGTTAAAAGCTTAACTGCTAAAAAGGTAATCTTTGATACCTATGGCGATATAGGCTTAGGTGTAAATTTCTATCGAACTGATACGGCAATTATCTCTGCGAAGGTTGAACCAAAGATCAATACTACGGGAACAACGCGCTTACCCTTGACCATGGTTACAGGGAAGGGAGCCATTATTAAAGATAAAACAACAAGAATAAAATAGAATCAAGGAGGACATAAATTATGACAAAGTTTGATTTAGACCGTTTCGGTAAGGTAATGAGCAGACTCTTGGTTATGTGCCAGCGCAAGATAAATGTAATCTTTATTACATTTCTTATCATATTCTTAGTTTTTGCAATGTTTACTATACCTATGTTTTCTGGAAAGACGATGGATGATATTGGTTACAAGTCACTCGTCTTTGATATCGTACGTCTTCTTAGGGGTTTTTCTCCAATAGTCTTCTTCGTATTAGGTACATTTTTCATTCAAGACCTTGAAGGGCGTCAGCAACGTATCAATGAATTGATACTACCAGCTACTAATCTTGAGAAGTTTGTTGCCCGTGTGCTATTGGTTGCAGTGATTTATCCATTAGCTATTTGTGCATCTTTTATTGTTGCAGACGGATTACAGCAGTTGATTTCAATGATTATTGCACACGGAGACAGGATGTCTATGGTGGTAGCCTACTTTGATATTGATACGTATGTAAGTGCAGACTCACCCCTATGGACCAAGGCTTTGTCGACACTTTCGAACTATTCAATTGCTATCTATGGAGGTTTACTCTTTCGCAAGTTAGCTTGGCTGAAGTCGATAGTTATTTATTTTGTAGTGATTATTCTTTCTTTTATAGGTTTTATCTACTTAAAGTTGTACCTTTACGAAAATACAGACTATGAGATTGTTTTTATAGAGAATCCTTATGCTTCTCTTATCTCGATTGGAGTAAGCCTATTGATGTTCTGGTCTTCCTACAAGATTTTCACGCATCTGCAGGTTATTAATAACCGATGGAGAAACTTTTAGTAAAGAGCTGATTAAATATTAAGGCTTATGAATTTTGAAAATAATAAGGCTATCTATGAGCAAATGGCTGACCGTCTTTGTGATGAGATTATAGCTGGAACCTATAAAGCTGACGACCGAATACCGTCAGTCCGAGAGTATGCCGTTATGCTGCAGGTGAATACGAACACGGCAGTGAAGGCCTATGAGCTACTCTCTCGTGAGGAGATTATATACAATCGGCGTGGACTTGGCTACTTTGTTTCAGCTGGTGCACGTGAGCAAATTATAACTGCAAGGCGCAATAGTTTCCTTACGCAGTCTCTTCCCTCTGTCTTTCGTGAGATGAAACTATTAGGAATAACAATAGAAGATATAGAGAAAGAGTGGGAGAAAGCGCAACAATGACAGCCTCTTTCTAAATGGATAATAAGTAAGAGGGTTCTCTCTCTATCAGGAACTGATAATAAAAGTGAGGGATGCACAGGCTGAAGTGTATCCCTCACTTTATCAATACTTACGGATATATAGGTTTAAGATTTTGTGTTTGCTGTCATTCCTGTCATGCAGAATTAAACGTTAAGAAATTGATTATAAGTCTGTTATAAGCAAATGTTAAAATGACAGTAAACCATTTTTAAACATATAATAGAGATAAAAACCTATGGTATCAGGAATGTACTTGTATGAAAGAGTTACATTCAAGTTACCATAGGTTGGTTTTTTTTACTTTGTCTGCTCAATGATAGCATTTTTAATCAAGCCCTCCAACTCTTCTGCAAGTTCTGGATTATCCTTGATCATTGTTTTTGTAGCATCACGGCCTTGTGCGAGTTTGGTTCCATTGTAGCTAAACCAGCTACCACTCTTCTGGATAATTCCATACTGAACGCCCAAGTCAACAATCTCACCAATCTTTGAAATACCCTCACCAAAGGTAATCTCGAACTCTGCCTTACGGAATGGAGGAGCAACCTTGTTCTTTACAATCTTTACACGAACCTGATTACCGATAACTTGATCACCATCCTTGATAGATGTAACACGACGGATGTCAAGGCGTACAGAGCTGTAGAACTTCAGTGCGTTACCACCCGTTGTTGTCTCTGGGTTACCAAACATCACACCAATCTTCTCACGCAGCTGGTTGATGAAGATACAGCAAGTATTGGTCTTTGATATGGTTGAGGTAAGTTTACGCAATGCCTGACTCATCAGTCGTGCTTGCAGACCTACTGCAGAGTCACCCATATCACCCTCAATCTCTTTCTTTGGAGTCAAAGCTGCAACTGAGTCGACAACGAGAATGTCAATAGCGGAAGAGCGAATCAGCTGGTCTGCAATCTCTAAAGCCTGCTCACCATTGTCTGGCTGTGAAATCCAAAGATTATCAACATCTACGCCTAACTTCTCTGCATAGAAACGGTCGAAGGCGTGCTCAGCATCAATGAAGGCTGCAATACCGCCCTGCTTCTGTGCTTCTGCAATAGCGTGAATAGCCAATGTAGTCTTACCAGAACTTTCTGGACCATAAATCTCAATGATTCTACCACGTGGATAACCGCCCACACCGAGTGCTGTATCAAGTGCAACGCTACCTGTTGGGATTACTTCTACGTTCTCTATTTGCTCGTCGCCCATACGCATGATGGACCCTTTACCAAAGTCTTTTTCTATCTTAGACATTGCAGCTTGCAAAGCTTTCAGTTTACCTTCAGCTGCCGATGTCGTACCTGTATCTTCTTTTGCCATATACTATTATCTTATTTTTTTGATTTATAAAATATTATTTATTCTTTTTTCTGCTCTTTGGATAGGGTAAAACCTCAGCTAAGGTCTTAACAACCCTGACTGCAAAATCAGACCTTGAAATATCTAAAACATAGTGCTCCTTAGCTCCTTCATAAGGGAATCCACGTTCGGCAGATAACATCATTGATTTAATTGCCTCGTGTTCTTTGACATAAGGTATATTGTCACAAACTATGATAACAGGCTTTTCGTCAACATAAACCATGTATTCGCCAAACATCTTCCTACATCTCACAGTCCCTGCAGCAGCTATCTGACTACTGACAAATTCAATAAAGTCCAAAGAGCAAGCCATCTTCTTATAGTTCTAAATCACCACCAAACTCTTCGTGCCAAGGTAAGCCCTGTTTATTGAGTACCTCCAAGAATGGATCTGGGTCGAAGTCTTCCACATTCCAGACACCTGGCTTACGCCAAAGACCCTTAAAGAACATCATTGCACCAGCCATTGCTGGTACACCAGTAGTATAGCTAACGCCCTGCATACCTGTTTCATTATAGGCATCCTGATGCTTACAGTTGTTATAGATGTAGTAAGTCTGCTCCTTACCATCCTTGATACCACGAATACGGCAGCCGATAGAAGTCTCACCATCATAGTTCTCACCGAGGTCCTGTGGGTTAGGCAACACAGCCTTCAAGAACTGTAAAGGTACAATATTAACCTTCACTGTCTTGCCAGAACCGTCTGCTAATGGTGCTTCATACTCAATCTCGTCGATACGGCTCATACCAAGATTCTGGATACAATCGAGGTAAGTGAGGTACTGCTGACCAAAGGTCATCCAGAAACGTGCACGCTTGATAGTTGGGAAGTTCTTAACCAATGACTCCAACTCTTCGTGGTGCATCAAGTATGAGTCACGAGGACCAATGTTTGGATAGGTAATATCTTGATGTACTACCAATGGGTCAGTCTCAATCCATTCGCCATTCTCGTAATAAAGACCTTTCTGGGTAATCTCACGGATATTGATTTCTGGGTTAAAGTTGGTTGCAAATGCTTTGTGGTGGTTACCAGCGTTACAGTCAACAATATCAAGATAGTGAATCTCATCAAAGTGATGCTTTGCTGCATATGCAGTATAAGCCTGTGACACTCCAGGGTCGAAACCACAACCGAGGATAGCTGTCAAGCCAGCCTGCTCGAACTTATCCTTGTAAGCCCACTGCCAACTGTACTCGAAGTGTGCCTCGTCTTTTGGCTCATAGTTAGCGGTGTCAAGATAGTTGCAACCGCAAGCCAAACAAGCGTCCATGATGGTGAGGTCCTGATAGGGTAGTGCAAGATTGATAACCAGTTCTGGCTTAAATGAATTGAAGAGTTCCTTCAACTGCTCAACGTCGTCTGCATCAACTTGTGCAGTCTTGATGTCAGCCTTGTAGCCCTTATCATGAATTGCCTTAACCAGTTCGTCACACTTTTCCTTACGACGGCTGGCAATCATGAACTCTGTAAACACGTCCTGATTCTGGACAATCTTAAAAGCGGCTACAGTAGCTACGCCACCTGCGCCAATCATTAAAACTTTTCCCATAGTTCAATTTAATTCCCTGTCACTTATTCCTATTTCCCTCTCCGAAGAAGAGAGCAAAAGAATGCTATGTTGGGATCCTTGTTTTATTATTATTACTTTATTTTTTACTTAATCTTTTGTTCAATCTCTGATGAGGATATACCCATTGCATTAAGGAGAGAATAACCTAAAATCTGCTGTTTGAAGTTGCCTCCTTCAAGTGGTTGCATTGCAAACAACGTGATATGCTTTAATTCATCATCTGCATCGCGAAGGGTAGAACGAAGTGTACTAATCAAGTGGCTGTCCTCGGCATTTGGTACAAGCATAATACGCTTAACCTCTTCATGACTGAGAACAGTTTTTAGAAGGTCGAGAAGAACGTTGTCTTTTTCAGCTACTTCATCGTCTGTAGCAATAGCATTGATGATGAATTCACCAAGCTGTGGGTCCTTGAATGCTTGCCCATTCAGTTCTTTCACATAATCCGCTGGAGCAAAATTCTTAAGTTTTGGATTCTGCTTATCATGTAAAAGCACCACTTGTGTTTCATGATTTCCAGGCTTCAAACGTCCATCAAGGGCAATGTTAACAGCCCACTGACTGAAATCAGCAGTGGGAATACGACGGTTCAACATTCGCTCAAAGTTGACAATGAGGTCGAAAGCGACATGGTCTATATAATCACCATCCACAATGATGATGTTCTCACTCCATTTAATGTTCTGTGCTTCTTGTGCATTCATAGCTACAAAGATACATTAAATCAAGCGAAATGCAAAATAAATAAGGTCGTTTTTATTGCTTTATTGACTTGCGTGATTTATAGATAAATAGAATTATAGCAATAATAATAAGAGAGAATGGTACTATTGATGACATGGAAATTATTTGAACAGAACATGCTGTAAGATACAATATAACCAACAATAGGATTGGCATTATATCAAAAAGAGCTTTAGGATTCCTGTTTCTGCGTGATTTTTCGCTCATGAGACTTGTGTCGTATGGATGCTTTTCTTGGTTGATAATCAGCAAAAATACGATAAATGAAATAACAGGAAGTGCCAGTATAAGATACTTAGAACCATAGCTTTCTGCTTCTCCACCAATGTTCCAATGTAGGATAATAGACTCAGGTCCACTCAGAACACAATATAATGCAATTATTGTAATTGCAATGATAATGGCTAATGATAAGATTTTAGTTTTCATATTGTGATTGTTGTTTACGTTAGAAGAATCAGTTCTCGTGAACAAAGATAGATTTTATTTTATAAAGTTCAAAACGAATATCTGTCTTTTTATTCGTATAAACGCTATAAAAATGTTTATATAAAACTATTACTATTTGGTAATCATTTAAAAAAATCCTTGCGGATTTACCTCTATATAAAAGGTAATTCTGCAAGGATTTCTATATAATTTAAGTTTTATCGGATAGCAATCTTTAGCATTATAAAATTACTTGTACTTTCCATCTATTCATAACGAGGATACCATTTTATATGCTCTACAGCAGCATGTGCATCTGTAATATTCTCTCTTGTATTCTGATGGTCAATGGCATGTTGTGCTACTACCTCGGCAAGATGCTGTGAGAAAGAAGTAATTTTGTTCACAGGAGGGAGCACTGCTGCGCCAGGTTGTGATGCATCCACAATTCCGCCTAAAGCATGTGCTGCTGCTGATAAGAGTGATTGATCTACTAATTTTGCCGTAGAGGCTATCACTCCCAGTCCTAATCCAGGATACATCAGAGCGTTATTAGCTTGCCCGATAGCGTAAGTTACCCCTTTATAATCTACAGGTGAACTTGGGATACCAGTAGCGATGAGCGCACGTCCATCAGTCCATTCTATCAGGTCAGAAGCTTTTGCTTCAGCAAGTTCTGTTGGATTTGACAGCGGGAAGATAATAGGGCGTTCTGTATGTGCAGCCATTTCTTTCACAATTTCTTCTGTAAAAGCTCCTGGATGTGTAGAAGTTCCTATTAATATAGTAGGTTTAATGGCGCTAACTGCTGAGCGCAAAGTAGGTAGAGGCTTCTGGAAATCATTTACTGAGCGTGTAAAGAACTGCTGACCTTCTGTCAAGTCAGTCATGTCATCAGTGAGCAATCCCTGTTTGTCTACTAAATAAATATGTTGCTTTGCCTCATCAGAAGATAGTCCTTGTTGTATAAATTCTTCGTAAATCTGATGTGCAATACCTGCGCCTGCTGTTCCTGCACCAAACACCATCACACGTTGGTCAGTAAATTTTTGTTTTGAAATGTTCAGTGCACCGAGAATAGCAGCCAAAGAAACTATGCCTGTTCCCTGTATATCATCGTTAAATGTTGTAATTTTATTCTGGTAGCGTTCGAGAATGGCTGCTGCATTAGGACGACCAAAGTCCTCCCAATGAAGGTATAAATTTGGAAAGAGACGTTCTGCTGTTTCAACAAACTTGTCTACAAATTCATGATATTTTTTACCACGAACACGTTCATGACGATTGCCTAAATAAAGAGGATTGTCGAGCAACTGTTTATTATCAGTTCCCACGTCAAGTACTAATGGCAATACCTCATTAGGGTTAATACCCGCTGCTGCGGTATAAACCATCAGTTTTCCAATGGCAATGGCTACACCATTAACTCCCCAGTCACCTATACCCAATATAGCCTCGGCATCAGTAACCACAATGAGTTTTATATCTCTTCCTTCTGAAGCGTTGCGCAATGACTTCTCGATATCTTCAGGATGGTCGATAGAGAGGAATCCTGCATCTTGTGGTTTCATGAATAATTCGTCGTATTGACGAATAGCATCTGCGACAACTGGATCATAAACAATCGGCATGAATTCCTCGATGTGCTGCGCCATAAGTGCATAAAATAGAGTACGGTTGGTATTGAAAAGTGTCATCAAATATACACGTTTCTCCAGATTATTTACCTTTTTCTGATATTGCAGATATGTTCTTTCTATCTGCTCTTCAAGTGTCTGTACAACTGGAGGGAGTAGTCCTACAAGATTTAACGTCTTACGTTCAGCCATACTAAAGGCTGTTCCCTTGTTGACGAAAGGGTTGTTCAAGATTTCTTTAGATGTATCCATACTTTCTTATATTTTTGTTAGTAGCGAAAGGTTACCATGCTACTTATTAGAATCTATAAATATTTTTATTTGACAGTCTTATTTGTTGTCAAATTTGTCTAATCTTTGAATTGTTATAAAGATATCTAATCTAATAACTCATTATGAATAATTAATAATATTATAGTCTTGGTATATAATCTAAAATACTATTTTAGTGTGTGCTATGATGTAACTTGTTTTCTCTACAATTAGGGCAAAGATATATATAATTTTTAGGAAAAACAAACAATATAAGATGTTTTTATTCTCTTAAGAAATAAAAGAAAATATGTTTATTGTGCATTGTTTCTATTTGCTTGTTGTTATTTTACTTTCTTTTCTTGAAAAAAATAGGCTTATTGGGATAAATATGTTTTTGTCTTCTACAAATAACTTATCCCCCTTATAAAGCGATGTTTGTAAATTATTTTCATGCAACTCAAAGCTAATATATGCTCTTTGGGCTTTGAAATGACGCCCAATTAACTTGCAAAAGATGCTCTTTTGAGGTCTTACTAACGCCTTTTTGAAACCTTACTAAGCACCTTTTCTTGCACGATTTTATAACTACTTGATTTACTGCTGGTTGTAATCTTACCTTTTACATGTGCTTTTCCGCTTTATTTTATATTTTTTTATCCGAAATTGTGTCATGAATTTTCAATATTCTATCCGCAAATTTTCTAAGCCTTAACATGATAAGATTTTCTGTGTCGGAGGATGAATAAATAGATAGTCAAGACA
>CAKMOD010000006.1 GCA_927910885.1 uncultured Prevotella sp.
TTATTCATATAGGCGTAAAGAATCACCTTGAGCATCATTTGTGGATGATAAGGCTTGCGACCACTGGGCTTATAAAAGCTTGTAGACATTATCCAACATAAAGATTATCCACCAAGGCGTCTAAAAGACGAACAGGGTCGTCTTCTGCGATATCCTTATCAATTCTTTGAGGAAAAAGAATCATTTTCTTGTGTATGTAAGAACGAAAGTGTATCTTTGTCATAATGAGATTTTTTTTAATGCCTAAAGGTACAAAAACTTTAGGAAATAGCAAAGCTCTGGCTTGAGAAAGTCGGGGCTTTGTGCATAAAAAAGAGGATGTGTACATTTTGACACACCCTCTTATTTTATTACCATATAATCAATAGTTATAAGGAATTGAGTTATATAACATTATACCCTCCCTATTAACTAAAAATGACTAATCCCAACTTTTAACTTCAACAACATTATAATCAACATACTTCTTGTCTACAACGATTATAAAAAATGGTTGTGTAAAGAAAGTCTGCCCCTTACCTTGTTCTAACTTATATTCCAAAACAAGATGCTTCTTCTTTAAAGTCAATGAAAGAGGAGCCAAAACTGTTTTACGGTTTGTTTGTGGGAGAATATAAGCAATTGCAAAGTTCTTATTAAAATCAATTTTAGTAGGTTCACCACCCTTACCCATAAAAGCAGCTTCACCAAACTCCTTTGCAAGAATTTCCTGTGAAGTTATTTTCTTTATTATAGGCTTAGTTTCATCACCAATATGAAAGTAATTACGAGCTTCTGTATAACTTACTATATTAGATTTCCCCACTAACGTTTTATGTGTGCCACATGATGATAACAACAACATTGTAGCTGCAAAAGCAAGCAAAAGTTTTTTCATCATAATATAATTATAATCAAATATTTTTATAAACACAATACTTCTCTAAGTTGATATGCAAGAGATACTTAAGTAATAATGACATCAATTGCAACTGACATTTTTCCAATAATATCTGTCAGCAAACACAAAAGTAATTAAATTATGTCATATTATCACTTTTAAAGAATTAAAATTAGTTAATTTAACACATGGCACAACTTTTGCAGGTAAAAGAGTGTGCAAAGAGAGATGTAATGCACTAAATTATTAACAAAAACGAAGATAAAAATGGCACATGGACATGATGTTCTCCACATGATGGAGGGTAATAGTTATGAGACAAAAGAAGATTTAGTAAAAGCAATTATCGAACGTTTCGGTGAAGAAGAGCAATTCCACACTTGTTCTGTAGATGGTATGAACGCTGAAGAACTGGTAGATTTCTTGACAGAACGTGGTAAATTTATGCCTGCAAAGGTAGGATTCACAGTTGATACAACTAAGATTTGTAATCATTAAACACCGAAACTCTGTAAGGCAAATATTATAATAAACTTTTAGAGTTTAAATTAAAGACATTTGATTATGATTAAAATTTATGGAATGAATACTTGTCCAGACTGTATTGCAGTTGACAAGCACGTAGAAGGTGACAATCGCTATGAAATAATAGAAATTGGTTCACATATTAAGTATTTGAAGGAATTCCTTCGTCTTCGTGATAACAACGCTGTATTTGACGAGGCAAAGAAGTACGGCTATGCTGGCGTACCTTGTTTTGTACTTGAGGATGGCACAGTAACACTATCACCAGAAGAAGCTGGTATCAACCTTAACGATGCCCCTGCAGCAGCTTCTTGCCGACTTGATGGTTCTGGCTGCTAATAAAATAGATAGAATAAAACTAAAGCCCTCGACAATTCGTGGAAATAACTTCATGAATTGCGAGGGCTTTCTCTATTCATATATATTACTGATATATATCAAAATTACTAATGAACTTGCAAAATAAAAAAGCACTCCATATAGGAGTGCTTTCTATAATAATTCAAATAAATTCAAACTTTACTTTGCATAAGCAACAGAACGAATCTCACGAATTACCGTAATCTTTACCTGACCAGGGTAAGTCATCTCATTCTGAATCTTCTCTGCAATCTCAGAACTGAGTTTCTCGCTTTCTGCATCATCCATCTTGTCAGCACCAACAATTACACGAAGTTCGCGACCTGCCTGAATAGCATAAGTCTTAGTTACACCAGGATAGCTCATTGCAATTGCTTCAAGGTCATTCAGACGCTTAATATAAGCTTCTACAATCTCACGACGAGCACCTGGACGAGCACCAGAAATAGCATCACACACCTGTACAATTGGTGCAAGAAGTGTAGTCATCTCTATCTCATCATGGTGAGCAGCAATCGCATTGCAAATATCTGGTTTCTCCTTATACTTCTCAGCAATCTTACCACCATAAAGTGCGTGTGGTAAATCAGTCTCCTCATCTGGCACCTTACCAATATCATGCAACAATCCTGCACGCTTTGCCTTCTTTGGATTCAAGCCTAATTCACTTGCCATAACAGCACAAAGATTAGCTGTCTCACGAGCATGCTGCAAAAGATTCTGACCGTATGAAGAACGATATTTCATCTTACCTACAATACGAATCAACTCTGGGTGAAGACCATGAATACCGAGGTCGATAGCAGTACGCTTACCGGTTTCAATAATCTCATTATCAAGTTGTTTCTTAACCTTAGCAACCACTTCTTCGATACGTGCTGGGTGAATACGACCATCTGCAACAAGCTGATGAAGTGCCAAACGACAAATCTCACGACGAACTGGGTCAAAAGCAGAGATTACAATAGCCTCTGGTGTATCATCAACTACAATTTCAACACCTGTTGCCGCCTCTAAAGCACGAATATTACGACCTTCACGACCGATAATACGTCCCTTAACCTCATCGCTATCAATGTGGAAAACACTTACAGAGTTCTCAATAGCTGTTTCAGTAGCAACACGCTGAATGGTCTGAATGACAATTCTCTTAGCCTGCTGATTCGCATTAAGTTTTGCTTCGTCAACTATCTCATTGATGTAAGATGCCGCATCAAGTTTCGCCTGATCCTTCAAACTCTCAATCAAACGTTTCTTTGCCTCTTCTGAGCTAAGACCAGAGAGTTCCTCAAGCTTCATTCGCTCCTGCTCCTGCATCTTCTCAAGATCCTGCTGCTTTATCTGCAGTAGCTTCTTCTCATTATCTACACGCTGCTGCTGTTGCTCTACATCTTGCTTACGACGATTAAGTTCATCCTGACGTTGATTCAACGCTACTTCACGCTGTTTCAAGCGGTTTTCACCCTGCTGTATCTTCAACGTACGCTGCTGAACTTCTTTCTCAAGCTCACTTTTCTTGTTGAGAAACTTCTCTTTAACTTCAAGAAGTTTCTTTTCTTTAATTACCTCTGCAGCTTTCTCTGCTTTTTCCATTGTATCTTTGTATTTTCCAGTTAAAATATAACGGAAAATAGCAAATCCACCAGCACATCCAGCCGTAAGGCATACCACAGCTATTATAACTGTTACTATTGGACTCATTGATTCTTTTTATGATTTAAATTAAATATTCTCACTATTTCTTCAGTGTATCTTCAATTTCTGAAGTGAGTTTACTGAGAATATCATTAAATGGAGCCGTATCATTGCGTACACCTTCTTTCTTATATCGCAATGCAATGTCAAGCATAGCCATATATATAATGTCCTTATCCCCTTTCTTACCTTTAAAAAGAGTTGAATAAGTATTGATAGTATCGGTAATAAGCTTGGCTGCCGAACGATAATACTCCTCATCCTCTCGTGGAACATTTACGGATAGTTCTGCATCATAGACATGCAATCTTATATGTAGTTTATCGTCTGCCATTATATTCTGTTTTATTTCTCACTTAAAAGTGTGATACACTTATTTACATCTCGGATAAGCTTAGCAACTCGCTTTTGTGCGGTTTCCATATCACCATCCGTAACTTCAAGCATTTTAGCCATCTTCAACGAGTTATAATCAGCTTCTGCCTGAGATAACTCTTCTTGCAGTTGCTTTATCTCCTGCTCACGCTGATCAACGAGCGCATACAACTCGTCATTCTCCTTCTTCAGTGCTTCATACTGAAGAATCATCTGACGAACACGCGTCGCAAACGTATTCAGAATCTTCTCATTTGCATTCATAGCTAATCCTATTCGTTTTGGCTACAAAATTACATTAAAGTTTCTATTTAAGCAAATATATGCTTAATTATTTTGACTCTACTTCATCAGCAGACTTTGGCTCTTTCTTTGCAAGTGACACTACTTGATAAACGAAGTCAGTTGTCCACTTACGACTGAATCCAAGACGCTGATTATACTGACGAACAGACATAACAGCCTTTATAACGCCTGGATCAGAGAAACTATTTTTATCATAAATGTCATTTACAGTCTTCTCTGTCATTGTATAGATAGCTTTCTTAAAAAAGCCTGGAACACGCAACTTGAACTTCATTAAATTACCCACAAGCATCATTAAGTCTTGCGTGAAACCTTGAAACTGATAAAGATAAGGCTGAATATCTTGCATCTTTTTACAATTCTTTTTGATGCTCGCATCTATCTCATCAAAGAAATTATCATCAACATTATAAATATTTTTCATAGTTTTACGCACACTTGCTTTTTCACCAAGACCCAACTTATTATTCAATGTTGGAACACGGAAAGTCTGCTTGTACGTACGTAAATCTGGAAGCATAGCTAAATTATTGATACCCAAACGAGTTGCAAGTACTGCTTGAAAGTAAACTCGAACAAGTGTCATATAGTCCTCCATACCACCAGTCTTTGACTGTGCAGCATCATTCTTTCCAAAGAGTTTTGATAAGAATCCCATATCTTTTGTTTAAAGTTTTAAAGTTATTAAGATGAACTTTTTATTTTTACTCGATTGCAAAGTTAATAAAAAAACATGAAATTCACCTATTAAGTAAATGATTTCTCATTTTCACAGCTTTTAATTAAATTAAATTTATTACCTTTGCAATCAAGATAGCAATATTGCAAATGAAAGCGTGTAACGACAAATACTTAACGAAAGGATTGGGTTCCCTCAATAACTTTGTTATCTTGAGCATAACCCATTTACCACCTATGCTTGCACTTATAGCACATAGGTTAGAAAACATCCATAAGAATTTGACGCTTGAGTATATAAAATAAGCAATAACTACTAATTTAAAAACAGATATTCAAACCACACTATTATGAAAGGAATAGTTCTCGCAGGCGGTTCAGGCACACGCCTCTACCCTATCACTAAAGGAATAAGCAAACAGCTTATACCAATTTACGATAAGCCTATGATTTACTATCCAGTATCTGTATTGATGCTGGCTGGAATCAAAGAGATTCTGATTATCTCTACGCCATTTGACTTACCAGGATTTAAGCGTCTCTTAGGAGATGGAAGTAGTTTTGGAGTACGCTTTGAATATGCAGAACAACCATCACCAGATGGTCTTGCACAGGCTTTTATCATTGGCGAAGAATTTATCGGCAATGATTCTGTCTGCTTGGTTCTGGGGGATAACATTTTCTACGGAGCAGGCTTTAGTTCTTTATTGCATAATAGTGTGCAGATGGCTGAAAAGGAAAATAAGGCAACTGTATTTGGCTATTACGTAAATGACCCAGAAAGATATGGTGTTGCAGAATTTGATGAGACAGGCAAATGTCTTAGCATAGAAGAAAAGCCAGAACATCCAAAGAGTAACTATGCTGTCGTAGGACTTTATTTCTACCCAAACAGTGTTGTTGAGATTGCAAAGAATATTAAACCATCTCCAAGAGGTGAACTTGAGATTACAACTGTTAATCAGTGCTATCTTAAAGAAGACAACTTAATGGTGCAAACGCTCCAGCGTGGTTTCGCCTGGCTTGATACTGGCACGCATGATAGTTTGGCTGAAGCAAGTACTTTTATAGAATGCATAGAGAAACGACAAGGACTTAAGGTAGCATGCTTAGAAGAAATAGCATATAAAAAAGGCTGGATAACTACAGAGAAGCTTCGTGAAGAAGCGCAGCCAATGATTAAGAATAACTATGGTAAATATCTCCTTCAGGTCGCTGAAGAGAAAAAGTAAGATAAATAATCCTTTACTGAATAATAAGAAAAGTAATAAATATGGAAGAAACAGCTAAATTAGAACAAGGGAAGGAACAGGAGGTTCACGAAGGTAACTCCTCCTTTGATTTTGCCACCCTTTATCGAACTATCGTACTCAACTGGTACTGGTTCGTATTGTCATTGATTATTTTCGGTAGTTTAGGAGCTATCTATCTTAGATATGCTACACCTATGTATCAGTCTGCTGCAAAGTTGCTGATCAAGGACGAAAATAATAGCAATAGACGTGGTTCCTCTTTGCAAAACATGTCAAACCTCGGTATCATTTCAAACTCAACTGGTATTGATAATGAGATGGAGATTTTGACATCACATTCTATTGCAGAAGATGCTATTAGAGACTTGAAGTTATATGTTAACTATTCAACAAAGGGAAGAGTAAAGGACATTATCCTTTACCGTGACCAGCCTCTTAACGTTGATATTGATCAGGCTCATCGTGAAAGATTGAATGCTCCTATTAACTTGAGCATCACCAAGGACAGCTTAACTTATATTGTTAATGGAACATACTATGTACCTACAAACGACAACTCAAGCGAAGGTCCTTACTCTATCAATAGAAAGTTTACAAGTCTTCCTGCAACGATAGCTACACGTGCAGGAATCATCACTATCAGTCCAAATAATGGACATTCAATGAAGAACGCACAAATTCTTAATGTTACCATTCTCTCTCCAAGAATGGCAGCTAACAAGTATGCTAGCGAACTTCAGGTTACACAGACAGCAAAGTCTACCTCTATTGCTCAATTACAGCTTACAGACGAAGTACCACAGCGTTCTCTTGACTATCTCAAGCAGTTAGCAATTGTATATAATCGTCAGGCAAATGAGGATAAGAATACCATTGCACTTCGTACAGATAAGTTCATTAATGACCGTTTAAGTAAGATTAATGCAGAACTTGGTAAGACTGAAGGAGAGTTGCAGAACTATAAGCAGCAGAATGGTATTGTTGAGTTGAAGATGAATGCAGGTAATTCTGTTGCAAACCAGAATAGCTCAGAATTAAAACTTGCTGAAGTTGAAACACAGATTGAATTGTTCAATACGATTGCAAGAGAGGTTGAAAGTTCATCTCGCAATCTTTCTCAGGTTATTCCATCTAATGTAGGTTTAGATGACCAGAGTTCTACTTCTTTGATTAACAAGTACAACGAGTTAGTCCTTGAGCGTAATCGTTTACTCCGCAGTGCATCTGAAAGTTCTCCAGTTGTGGAACCACTTACTGCACAAATTCGCGAGTTAAATGGTAACATACGTCGTGCAATTTCAGCTGCACGTCAAAACTTACAGATTCAGCGTGATGCTGTTTCTGCACAGGTTAATAAATTCAATGAGCAAGTTGCTGAGACTCCACAGCAGGAACGTATGCTGACACAGATTGACCGTCAGCAGGAAGTTAAGTCTGGTCTTTATCTTATGTTGCTTCAAAAGCGTGAGGAAAACAGTATATCTTTGGCTGCGACAGCCGATAAGGGTAAGCTCATTGATGACCCACAGCTGATTGGTAAGATTAGTCCTAAGTCTACAACAATCATGTTGTTTGCTTTGCTGATTGGTTTAGCACTTCCAGTATTGGTAATCCTTATCTTACAATTCTTCCGCTATAAGATTGAAGGTCATGATGATGTTGCACGCCTTACCAAATTACCAATTATTGCTGACGTTGCTATTGCAAGTAATAAGGCGAAGGGTAAAGCTGATATCGTTGTACATGAGAACAAGAACAACCAGATGGAAGAAATCTTCCGTTCAATGCGTACCAACCTCCAGTTTATGTTGAAGGAAGGTCAGAAAGTTGTACTCTTCACATCATCTACTTCTGGTGAGGGTAAGACCTTTACAGCAGCTAACCTCTCTGTAAGTTTCGGTCTCTTAGGAAAGAAAGTTATCTTGATTGGTCTTGACATCCGTCGTCCACGTTTGGCAGAACTTTTCGGTATCAACGATCACAAGCATGGTATTACAAACCTTCTTGTAAAGGATAACCCAACAGTAGAGGACTTGCAGGAGCAGATCTTGCCTTCAGGAGTTAATAAGAACTTGGATCTCCTCATGTCTGGTCCTATTCCTCCAAACCCTGCAGAGCTTATCGCTCGTAATTCATTAGATACTATCATTAATTTCTTGAAGGAGAAGTATGATTATATCATGATTGATACCGCTCCAGTAGGTCTTGTTACAGATACTCTTCAGATTGCACGTGTAGCTGATGCATCTATCTATATGTGTCGTGCAGACTACACACCAAAGTCAAGCTTCAACTTGATTAATGCTCTTGCAAACGAGAAGAAGTTCCCTAACATGGCAATCGTTCTTAACGGTATTGATATGTCTAAGAGAAAGTATAGCTATTACTATGGTTATGGTGGTTATGGTAAGTATGGTAGATATGGTAGAGCAAGCTACGGTACAAGCTATGGACAGTATGGAAACTATGGCAATTATGGTAACTATGCTAACAGCCACTATGGCAATAAGAACGATGACTCTGTAAAGAGATAAACTCTAAATCAAGAGATAGATTCTAAACAGATTATGATTATTGCAGTTGACTTCGATGGAACCATCGTAGAACATAGATATCCAAAAATCGGTAGCGAAATTCCTTTCGCTACCGATACACTTAAAATGCTGATTAAAGACGGTCACCAACTTATCTTATGGAGCGTCAGAGAAGGCGAATTACTCCAAGAGGCTGTTGATTGGTGTCATGAACGTGGCGTAGATTTCTGGGCAGTAAACAAAGACTATCCTGAAGAGGAAAAAGAGAAGAACAATCACTTTTCCAGAAAGCTGAAGGTAGAAATGTTTATTGACGACCGCAACCTTGGCGGTTTACCTGATTGGGGAACTATCTATCAGATGATAACCAACAACGAAACATGGGAAAGCCGTAACTTTGCACATCGGTCGTTTGAAGAACATGAACCGCCTAAGAAAAAGCATTGGTGGAACTTCTAATACAAAAAAAAGATACTCTTTTCAGAGTATCTTTTTTGTATTAAAGAATTTAGTTTAACAACTTCTTTTCGAGTAGAGTCCTATACGTATTGAGACAGTAAAAAATAGTGGAAATACACATATAATTTAGCAAGTCAAAAAAAACTTTTATCTACAATGCGACTCTGAAAAAAATAATAAAATCGTCAAGTGCTGTATAACTATCTTTTTCTCATACAGAAAAAACAACTATATAACTATAATAATTTTAATTTCTTTTTGCTGTCACATTTAACACTTCGCATAAATATTCTACAAATCAACGGATTAGAGGTATATTTCGAATGACAGGAGTGACAGGAAAAATTATTTTAAGGAAATTACGTTATTATATAAAACAGAGATATTATCTGGAAATAAGAATCCAACATTATACCACAGAACCATGCTCGTTAAAATCTTAAGGAACTGGCACCATATTAACTATAAAGTTTACCCATAAACCCCAATGCACTCCTTATTGAGTATGGAACACGATAATCCTCTTTATAAACATGCGAAGGGTAAACACATGTTGTGCGGAGGCTCAACACACATAGTGCGAACGGCAAGTACCAATCGCTTGGAAAGTTTATAGCCTTCCGCTCAAGCTACTGTACTTAAAGCAGAAAGAGTTGTTTATATTATTACTCTGTTGTGAAAGAAAAAGTACACCATAACTGATGATGTGATGACAAAGTTATAGGTATAAAAAAGACTCTCAATACTGAGAGTCTTTTGAGGTGCCTAGCGGAATCGAACCGCTCTCCATGGTTTTGCAGACCATTGCCTAACCTCCCGGCCCAAGCACCATTCTATTACAAATCATCATTGCGATTTGCGAGTGCAAAGATAATCAAATAATTCGGTTTAACCAAACAATTCAGGAACTTTTTTCAATAAACATTGTGTAAACTCTTCTCCATGAAAGATCCTAAGAAGTTTTCGTAAATATTGGGTGAAAAGATGATATAAACAATTCTATTGACAATTTTCTTCCTTAAAACTATTTAAAGCAAACAGGCTTTTTACGCCCTGCCATTTTCTGCTTATCTTTCAACTGGTCATGAATAGCACATCCAGAGCAACCATGACACGGGTCACCTGCTGCTCGAAACGATTGCCATATACGATAAACCACATAGCCGATAGCTGACAGTAATACTACAACTAAGACAATATATTGCCACATAAATTCCTCCTTTATACTTTTTAAACAGGCGTATCAGTAGTATCTTCAGTAAAAAGATCTTCTGCCACATTCATCTCGTCATCATCAAACCACTTTGACAACTTCTCATGTGCCTGCTTCTTCATATCATCATCAACAGAAGACCACACCTTACTTAATGCATAAAGCAAAACACCAAGATCGTCTGAAAGTCCTGCGATAGGAATTGCATCAGGTACTGCATCAAGCGGTGAGATTAGATAACCCAATGCACCAATGATAATAGCCTTATCCTTAAGTGACACCTTATCACTCTGCATCAAATAATACAAAAGCAATGCCACATATACCAACTTAGCTCCAGCACGCTTTGCAATACGCTGTATTTTATCAAAGAAACCCTGTTGGGTAAACTTGTCTTTATATTTCTGTAAATCAGATAGTTCCATATTACAATTAAATTATTAATAAAATTTACTTGAAAGCCATCACACGATCCACATAAGCTTTCGCTTCAGGATAATCTTGATTAGCTCGACGAATCTTCTTACGTACCAAGACCTTCATCATTATTCTATAAAGAAGGAAGAGTACCAAGCCAATACCAATAGCTACCAGAACATTCAAAAAGCCCTTAAAGGGAAGTGAATTATCCGGGAATGCCGACATAATTAATATTGGTAAACACAAAAGGAAACCGGCAATCGTATAGCGTGAACGCTCAGTACCCTCACTATCCAAAGCCGCCTGATAATCAAAGAGATAATTAGAAAGGTCTTCTTCACTAACATTATCTGGCAACTGAGGGAATCCAGCCTCATCCTTATGATTTCTGATTTTATTTTCTACTCTGTGTTGGAAATCGTCCAACACGGTTACATATCGTTCTTCTAAATCTTTCATGACTATCCAAAGTTTTTTATTTAGTAAAGGTCACACCCTAATTCCCTTCATTATTCTAAACTGAATGTAAGAAGATGGGCGTGTATGAAAGAAAAATAAAACAGTGCTCCTATAAGCCGGGTTCTGTTTCTTCCTCATCTTTCGATAATAGGAAGATGCCTGTCATTTATCTATATTACAAGTCACCTTGCAATTAAAGCATTCTACCCTCCGTTGTGCTTACGCTTGGGCGGGCTACCCTCAAACAACGGTATACATGAACTTGCAGCTCCTGAACGGCACAGCCAGACGATCACCCGCCTGCTGGTAGTCTCTTACACCACCTTCTCATCCTTACCACACATTACTGCGTGGCGGTTATTTTCTTCTACCTACATCTACTGTCACCAATAGCTTCTATTTTCGGAAGCAGGATGCCCTATGCTGCCCGGACTTTCCTCTCGCACCCTTTACAGATGCCAGCGACAGAGCCGGAACACTGCCTTATTAAAATGCAAAGATAATGGAAAACATGGAAAAGCCAAAATATTTCTTTGATAATCTAAACTTAGCAAAGAAAAGAGATAAGATAAGAAGTATGAAAGAAGTTATAATGTGAACGTAAACACATAAATATAAAACAGCTATGACAACATAGACATGTATCAAGCAAAAAAACAAGATTCTTATAGTTACCTTTAAACCTAATAAACCTATACTTTTCAAATTATAAAACAATACTTTATACATACCAGAGAATACTTTCACAAAATTATTTTCATGACAATAAATCTTTTTTTTCATGAAAAGAAATATTTCCACTCGTGAAAATAATTATTTCTTTTCATGA
>CAKMOD010000007.1 GCA_927910885.1 uncultured Prevotella sp.
GGGCTTCTCCCCTCCTTTCGGAGGGGTCGGGGGAGGCTTTTCGGGGAGGCTCCTACACCCCCTCTTCCTCCGCCATCTCCAACTCGCTCTTTGGCTGTTCTGGTTGGTCAGTTGGTGTGTCAAGTTGTGTAGCCTTGTTGATACGCATACGGCTCATGTTGTCGATGGTAACATCTAATGGAATATATTCATCGCTCTTTGGATCAGGCGAACCAACGCTTGCACCAAAGTAGAGTGTGTTACCTTCTGCGCGGTCGAACATAAATCCTAAAAGTGCACCATTCTTACCATATTGATTATCAGTAAACTCTCTGAAATCATCTTTCGTAAGTGTACGGTCATAGAATGAAGAACCATCTTGACGTAAAATCTGTACTTGGAACTTGTTATCATAGTATTTACGTCCGTCTTCGTCACTAACGATAGTCAATGATTTGTCCGCATAACGATGGATACGGATTGTGTAAGTGCCACCCATCCATTCAATCTTCTTCTCATACTTGAAATCGGTCATTGACTGTGGACCGCTTGGCACCTTTGGCTTTGGTGCTATCTTAGTGATAATATCGTTTGATTTCTTTTCATGCTTGCAGGCTGTGACACCAAAAAGTATCAAGCCCAAGCTTAATATGCAAAGTATTTTTCTTGTCATAATACGTAATTCTTGTAGGCAAAAGTACGTATTTTTATTTACCTTGCCTAATTGTCTAATTATCAAGTGTTTAGTAATTTGCGTGTAACTGTTATTGTTCTTGATATGATATGATATGACAAAGGTAATAAAACTTTTCAGAACTAACAAAGCAATAAGATAGTAACTTTTATCATAGCCTACAATAACAACGTACTATGAACTCTTTAACTGCTACCTATTATATACACTCACAGGGGAACACAGAACGGAAATACACGGCTTATCATACCCTATAATATTGCGCTGCTCTCATTATAAAGCCAACAATAATCAAACCTAATTTAAGCCGTTCTAAGCCGTTCTATATCCTTCCCTGTACTAACTATAATGAAAGATACTATAAACGGTTAGAAAGGAAATAAATAGCCTCCTTGTTGATTTGTTATATCGTTTATGATGTTATCTTCTTTCTATTCTATCTCAAAATTAGTCAAAATCAGTCTAGAAAATTCCTATCGTGTGCAAATAAAACTGGGGTGTGGTATAACTGATTGATAGTAAATAAGTTATAGGGGAGGGGGTGTAATATCAATCTGTTTACTATCTCTTTATCCTGTCTACTCTCTTCTAGCCTCTTCTGTCATTGTTTCAGTCTGATTAAATACTGCTGCTGTCATATCTATTTAATGTTTTTATGTCCTAGGTTAATACTAAGACGGTTAATTAATAATGTCGTTCCTTGTATTGCCAATAAGACCTACTAATAATTCCTTGTTCTGCCATAGGATTTATAGTATATTCCTTATTTTGCCAATACTTTAACTATTAATTCCTTGTATTGCCATAGAATTTTAGTACATTCCTTATTTTGCCATTAATTCCTTGTTCTGCCATATAACCCTAATAGATGGTTGTTTTTACCCTAACTTACTATATATCAGTTAGTTATGTAATATTTGGCTAATTCTAGGCTTTATACTAGGGGTTCTAAAGTGTCCTTATTTTGTAATCCTTCTATATAATAGTGTAACTTAATTACACTATAACCGTTACACACTCTCAGTTTAAGACTGAGTGTGTAACTATATTATCATGGGCGCGCTGGCCTTGCCGAGCCGTGCGCTATCCATATTTAACTAACCTTCCTTTGTTCGTGGCTTGTCTTTATTGTCTTTCTATCAACTCCTTTAACTTCATTAACCGTTCTAACATCTTATCAAATCTTACCACTATGTCCCCTTTCTTTAGTGTGCTATCTGGGTTTAGTCTTTGGTAATATCCGATAACAGCCTCAACACTTATCTTATTATCTGTTAAGTACTTTATTAGTTCCTCTTTCCTGTTATAGTTTCTTTCTACTATTCCTAATACCTTGTCATAGTCTATCGGTTCTACTACTATACTATCCTTACCCTGCTATTACGTTCCTTTCCTTTACCTGTCTTACCTATAACTTCCTGTATCATCTTTACTTTGTCGGAGCTGGTTAAGTGAGAGTATATAGTATCTATCATCTGTCTGTTACTATGTCCTGTTAGGTAACATAATCTATCGGGACTTATTCCTTCATTCAGTTTAATAGTAATAAAAGTATGTCTAGCACAGTGAGAGGATAGTTTTTTATAGGCTGGTTCTGTTACTTCTTTGTCCTGTGCATTCCTATATGTTATTTCTCTATCTATACCTGCTAACCGTCCTAATTGTCTTATTGCGTTGTTGTATCTTAAACTTCTATCTAAGCTATCAACATCTATCTTAAAACCTGTCTTACTATACTTATCTATAAAAGCCTGTACCTTATCATCTATCTGAATAAGTGCCGTTTCTTTGCCTTGGCTTTTCTTTGTCTTAACTTCAAAATATACTATATCATCTACTACTATCTGACTTACTCTATCACTTCCTGTTGTTATGTATTTTAGGATCTGGGCAAGGTCTGAAACTCTTTGCCCTATTCGACACTGAAAGACAAATATATCCCTGTACTCTTTCAATACTTCACCACTATGTACTGTCTTATCATAGCTATACTTACTATTACTATCTATCTGTAAACCTTCTATAGCCTCAACTTCATTAACAGTTAGCGCAAATCTACCTTTATCCTTTCTATTGTCTTTCTCCTTATTGACTACTATACCCCCTTTAACATTATACTTCAAAAAAGGTTCTTCAACTGCTAGTACCCTATTTATCAGTCTAGCAATAAGTTCAACCTTTCTATTAGTCTGAACATTACTATTACCTTTGTCTAGTAGGTAACGTTTATATGTATTTATTCCTGCTTGCTTGAATACTTCTAAGCTGGTTATATTCTGTTCTGTTAAGTAGTCAGTGAAGGAGGCTAATAGATAAGTGTAAACCTTTCTACTAGTCACACGGTTATTATTATTATCTTGTTGAGGCTGTGGGTATAGATAGTTAAAGCCTCTAGTTATTAAGTCCCCTGCTTTTATTCTCATACTTCCTAAGGTTGCTAATAAGGTGTCTATGTTAATATCTTCTATCTCACTACTGCAAAGGTAATTCAAGTATTCTAAATATCTATCTGTTAGTTGAGATATTTTATTGTTGGCTATCTTATTGTTTCTATTATCTATTTGACTATGAATGTTACTTATTACTGCTATCTGTCTACTACTATCCCATTGTTGAGGCTTTACTTTAACCCCTGTTGCAACCTTATATACCTTTTTATCTATTCTTATGACACAGTAGATAATAGTTGGCTTGTCTGTGTTACGTTGTCTAAGATTGAAATGTAGTTTGTTAAATACCTGTTTCATTTGTCATTCTGTTTTTGGTTTCTGTTTTGGTTCTCACATTATCAATAACAACAACTATTTAACATATTTTAATCCTCTATTTGTACCTTCTATTTTTCTTATCTACTTTAATATTAGACTGTTATAGTGAAATAAAAAAAACTAACAACACGAAAGGGAAAATGTACGTATTTTCTTTGAACCCTGCAAGTATGAAGTGCAAAAGATAGTTTATCTGGTGAGGTAATGATAACGGATTATAAGGATAAGCATAAAACACAATGTATGAGTTTTTTTATTCCTCAAAGTCACCAATCGGATATAAATCTATCAATAGAAAGCTCGTTATAATAAGGTCTATTAAAATGGTGTTAATGCTTCGCACTATTGGTGTTGATGCTCCGCACCATTGGTGTTAGGCGTTAACACGTAGGTTTTCGATACTAATGGATTGGGATAAAAACGGTGGAAATTAAAAAAGGATGCACGAAACGTGCATCCTCAAGAGAAACTATTGAGAAATAATCAGTTACACTGTCTCTCTCAGAAAGAGTGATAAGACTGCTTTAAGCGTCTTTAATGCACTCCTTAATTAAATTGATAAACTTCTCTTCGCCCAATCCTGAACGCTCAGAAGCGGTGCGGACAGTAGCTTTTTTGAGAATTAACTTACCCAATGGGGTATTTAGCATTTTGAAAGATGGATAGCGAGAAGCAAGTTCTTTCTTCAGATTTGGATAAGCTGCAAAGAGGTCTTTCAGACGGGTATCTGGTGTTATCTCAATTGGAGCGTCTGATGGAGCAGCAAATGAATCGTCGTCCTCATTGTCAGAAGAAGTAGAGTTTGCAGCACTTTCCTCCTCTTTTCCAGCCCATGTCAGCAAGGTCTGTGAACCAGTCAACTCACGGATATGTGTACAATCCTGCATCATCTCGAGTACACCACGGAAGCGACCTTCTGCATCGCGCACAGCAAAGTAAACGATGTAGATAAATACTTCTGGTTTGTTAATCCAGAATTCGGCTTTATCTTGTTCGCCACTACGGAATTTCTCTACGATTTCCTCAACGATGTGTACGCTCTTACGTGGGTGACAGTTAGACACTTGTCGTCCGATGACATTCTTTGATCTTGGGAAGACACGATGGTCGGTATCTGAATAGAATTTCACCAACTCGTTCTCGTCCACGAAAGAGATGTCTACTGGCAGATGCTTATAAATAAGGTTTATCTGCTCTAAGGTTAGCTTACCAGTTGCCACGTCCAACTCCTGCTGTGGTCCAGCAGAGTAGCCATACTTGCTGAGCAATGCCTGCAGGTCTTCTGCAAAGCCTTGTTGAGGTGCTGACTGTTGGGTGTTAGATGTTGATGGAGTGTCTACTTTGAAGAAGGCAAAACCAATCTCTTGGTCGCCCGACTTCATGTCCTCAAACTCCTCTGCCGAGATAAGAGCGTATGAAGTAGGGTAGAGAATAGTCTCCTCTTTTTCCATCAAGTCGCGTGCATGGGCGATAAGCTCATTTTGTTTAGCAATGAAAGCTTCCTCATCACCAGCCTCTAAGAGTCGGAGTGAATCCTTAATCTCATCACGAACGATGTCATCAAAGCTCCACATCGTTGTTGTAGGACGGTCAAATCCCTTCTTTTCCAAAAGTGGATAGAGCTGATTCTGCTTACGGTGATAGTGGATAGGATACTGACGTATCTGGTCGTAGAGTTCTAACCACTGATTCTTAATGACAGGATATTGTATAAGATCCTCCACTGCAAGGAGCAGTCGGCGCATCTCGTCATTCTCTTTATAATAATGTGTCAGCGGATGGTCGGCAGGAACATTAGGACGGCTATAATCCATAAAACCTTCCACGAGTTCAATAATCTTGCGCATGTCTGCACGGATACACTCGTCGTCCTCACGCGACTTCATGTTCTGTTCGATGAAGGCAAGGTGATAAGGACGAATCTTTCCTATCTTTGTCTTCATCACTTCGCGTGCTTCTTCTAATGAGAGCTGTCCTGTTTCATACTTTTCTTCAAGCTCAAGCATTGCCTGCATTTTCTCCATCTCAATTGCTGGGAGAAAGTCTTTCATCTTATTTGCCATAACTTTGTTACTGATTTTTATTATTTCTAATGCAAAGATACTGAGTTATTGGGAAATAGGAGGATAACAAATGTGACCAAATTAAGTTAAATAATGATAATTTGCTATTTGGGTTTATGTAATGGTTTGAATGATTAATGTTTTACCTTCTATTATTTCTTTACTTTCTCATAATTTATTATCTTTGCCGCGATTTCGACAAAAACATTATGTATTGGGATGGCAATAATACTAAAATGATAGGAAAAGAATAGGAGAGTGAACATCGTTTACTACTGATAATTTCAGAGATTTATTAAGAAATACATGATTTTATGACTTGTAATGTTACAGAAATGTGGATTATAATCAGATTATTTGTAACTTTGCAAACAGATATATCAAAGTTGATAAAGTTATGAAAGGATTAGGAATTAGTGAAAGGAACTGCTATCTGCTTATTAATTGTAGGATAGGATTAAGTCCATCTAAATAAACTTGCTAAGATTATTATGAAGCAAAAGAAACATTATGAAGGATTAACTGACACAGAGGTGTTGGCGAGTCGTGAGCAGTATGGGGCTAATGTGCTAACGCCCCGAGAGAAGGAACCACTATGGAAACAGTTCTTGGAAAAGTTTGAAGACCCACTGATTATTATTCTGCTTATTGCGGGTTTTCTCTCTATTGCTATCTCTTGTTGGGAGTATTGGGGCCTTCATGTTGAAGATGGGGCAGCCGTTTTCTTTGAGCCGGTAGGTATTTTTATTGCCATCCTCTTGGCTACGGGTATTGCTTTCTTCTTTGAATTGAAAGCGGATAAAGAGTTTTCTATCCTCAATCAAGTGAACGATGAGGAGGAGGTTGAGGTTATCAGAAACGGAAATTCAACAACGGTTGCTAAAAAAGATATCGTAGTTGGTGATATTGTCATTATCAATACGGGTGCTGAGATTCCTGCTGATGGTAGGCTGTTGAAGGCCATTTCGCTTTATGTCGATGAGTCTACACTGAATGGAGAAAGTGTACCTGCTTATAAATCCGTAAAAGAAGAGGAGTTTGAGAAGGATGCTTCCTACGCTACGAACCAGGTGTTACGTGGTGCAAAGGTAATGGAGGGACATGGTATCTTTCAGGTTGAGGCTGTAGGAGATAGGACCGAAAACGGTAAGGTGTTTGAAGCAGCACAAATTGATGATAGTGTAAAAACTCCTCTTAGTGAGCAACTTGATGGACTGAGTGTGCTCATTACTAAGCTAAGTTACGTCTTTGCAGGACTTATTATTGTAGGTAGATTGATGGTGTTCTTCCATTGGAGTCCTATTGTTTGGACCTTGACAATTCCTACATTCGTGTTCTTTTGGCTTGTTATCAGGAAATTTGATCGCTGGAAGTGGTATTTGAAGACAATTATCACAGTTTCCTATTTCTGTATTCTGATGGGTAGTGTAATCGTTTTCCACGAATATCTTATGCCAGATAAGAGTATGGCGGGATTGCTTGCCTATGCGTTGAACACGATGATGATAGCCGTTACATTGATTGTCGTTGCGGTGCCAGAAGGCCTTCCTATGGCTGTGACGTTGAGCTTGGCTTATAGTATGCGCCGAATGATGAAGACTAATAATCTTGTGCGTAAGATGCATGCTTGTGAGACGATGGGGGCTACAACGGTTATCTGTACGGATAAGACGGGTACGCTGACGCAGAATCAGATGCGTATTTATCAAACTCAATTCTATGCTTTAGATAATCAAAGTTTAGATGATGGTCTTGCTTCTTGTTTGTTGAAAGAGGGGATTGCGGTCAATTCTACTGCCTCAATAGATTATTCGGATGCAAGTAATCCTAAGGTTTTGGGCAATCCTACTGAAGGTGCATTACTACTTTGGTTGAAGGATAATCAGGTTTCTTATCAGGAACTGAGAGAGGCTGTGCTGGTTATTGATGAACTCCCTTTTACTACGGAACGTAAATATATGGGAGTGCTTGTCAACTCTGCTTTGATGGAAGGTAAGCAGATTCTCTATGTGAAGGGTGCGCCAGAGATAGTCTATGGTCTCTGTAAACAGACTGATTGCAATGTGCCGAAAGAGGAGATTGAACATCAGTTGGAAGGCTATCAGGAGCAGGCTATGCGAACTTTGGGCTTTGCCTATCAGATTGTAGATGGTAAGGCGGAAGTCTTTAAGGAGGGAAGAGTAGTTGCTGATAACTTAACTTTTCAAGGTATTGTTGCTATTAGTGACCCTGTGAGAAGTGATGTCCCTGATGCTGTTCGTGAATGTATGAACGCGGGTATTGATGTGAAGATTGTCACAGGTGATACCTCAAGGACGGCTAAGGAGATTGGCCGACAAATTGGGTTGTGGACAGGTAATGATACTGATAAGAATATTATTAGTGGTCCTGATTTTGCTGCTCTTTCTGATGAAGAACTGGACAAGCGGGTTGAGGATTTGAAGATTATATCTCGTGCTCGTCCGTTAGATAAGAAACGTCTTGTGGAATCGTTGCAGCGTCGCAATGAGGTTGTTGCCGTTACGGGTGATGGAACAAACGATGCGCCTGCACTACAATCGGCACATGTGGGACTTTCTATGGGTGATGGTACTTCTGTTGCTAAGGAGGCTTCGGATATTACGATTATTGATAATTCTTTTAGTAGTATTGGGAAGGCTGTGATGTGGGGACGTTCGCTTTATCAGAATATACAGCGTTTCTTACTTTTTCAGCTAACTGTCAATGTTGCGGCTTGTTTCCTTGTGCTTGCTGGTGCGTTTATGGGTACGGAATCTCCGCTGACAGTAACTCAGATGCTGTGGGTTAATCTTATCATGGATACCTTTGCTGCAATGGCGTTGGCTTCTTTGCCTCCATCAGAGAAGGTAATGAAGGATTGCCCACGTGATAGGAATGCCTTTATTATCAATCGCTCTATGGGCTGGAATATTATTGGTGTGGGTGGTTTCTTCTTTGTACTGCTATTGGTTTTGCTCTATATATTTGAGCATGCTGATATTACCGCATTGAGAGATTTACTCCATCTGCAGCTTGGTGAGGTTAATGGGCTTAGCCCATATGAGCTGACTTTGATTTTTACAATCTTCTGTGATGACGCATTTCTTCTATTTTGTTTAATGCACGTGCATTCGAAACAGGGCGGAGTGCGCTTCATTTCAAGGGCTGTCGTGGGTTGCTCTTTATTATCTCAATTATCTTCATTGGACAGATTGCGATGGTGGAACTTCCTATTTTACAGAAATTCTTTAATATCGTTAAGGGTGGTTTGTCTGTTGAGGACTGGGCTATAATCTTGATAGGTTCTTCTCTGGTCTTATGGGTTAGAGAGGCTTGGCATCTGATAAAGTCGTCTAAAGGATAACTGATTAGGGTCTTATAAGTTGTTTTTTGTGTATGCTGCTTATGTCTGAAGGTAGAGTTTGCAAAATACTTCACAATTTTAATTTATCCTTGAGTAGTTAAGTACTTTTGACGGGTTTGCTCATAGCATTGTAATAATAAAAGTTTTATTGCGGATTAATATATATAATAAGGTGTAAGACTGCTTACTTTCGCTCTAACGAAGAAAAAACACTTTTTTGATAAAATTTTCCTTCAAAAGATTTGGAGGTTACACAGAAAGTCTATAACTTTGCATTCGCTTTACAAAACAAGCCACCTGGTAAGTTGGTAAGAACAACAAAAGAAAGAGTTCTTTGAAAAGATTTACATAAACAGAGAAGTAGTACAAGAAGCGTCTGTTTGGTTTTATATCAGATGGATGGGTAAAAGAAACGAACCGATCAATTCATTGTCCCTGCTTTTGAGGCACTGCCTCAAAAGTAATTATGGAACAAGAGAAAAGGTGCTTTTTACTTGATACTTTTAGGATAAGCGTTCTGAAACAGAGATTACTCGGTGACGTGTTTGGGAGTAGTGGTATTCATTATCACCTATCACCCATCATTCATCACCAACACATAT
>CAKMOD010000008.1 GCA_927910885.1 uncultured Prevotella sp.
GCTTTGCTCAAACACGTCCTTTTCCTTGATTAAATTGCTTTTGTTACTACCATAATAATTTGTTTTTAATTTTGTTATTAATATTGGTTTATAAACAAATTTCATGTTAAGAATATAATATGGCAAATATAATATATAAAAGTTGAAAAAAAGCAACTAAAAACGAAAATTACTATTAACTATATAAATAACATATAAAGTGGCATTGAGATTATATAAAACAATTTGTATGCCTTCAATAAATGATACATTATATGATGATGATTGGAAAACATTATGTACTTTTGTAAAATAGAACTTTATACTAAGAAAGAAGATTACTCTTCATTTATGTTGAAGCTATAAATATTAAAGAACTTAAATCATGAATAAACTTACAACACTTTTCTTTGCAATGCTATTATGTTGTAGCCTCTCTGCTCAACGTCTTTATGTTGGCACATATAACATTCGTTACAACAACCCAATGATGAAAAAGAGAGTAATGCGTGGACACAGCGTTGTTCACATCTATGTGACTTTATCAATTTTGAACAGCCTGAAATATTTGGAACACAGGAAGTACTCGTTGATCAACTATATGATCTTATAAAGGGATTAGATGGCTATGATTATATTGGCGTAGGCCGAGATGATGGTAAAGAAAAGGGAGAATATGCTGCAATCTTTTATAAGAAAGAGCAACTTAGATTATTAGAAAGCGGCAACTTTTGGCTTTCAACGACTCCAGAAAAAGCTTCTTTGGGATGGGATGCTGCTTGTATTCGTATATGTACATGGGGTAAATTCCAAGATATATCAACGGGAATGCAGTTTCTTTTCTTCAACACTCACATGGACCACGTGGGTGTTATAGCACGAAGAGAGAGTGCTCAACTTATTCTGAATCAAATTAAACAGCTTGCTAAAGGGGTACCTACTATTCTAACTGGTGACTTTAATGTAGATGAAACTGACGAGGTTTATCAAATTTTCTCTCACTCAGGAGTATTACGTGATTGTTATACTAACGCTCTACAACGCATGGCTCCCATAGGGACATGGAACGACTTTATGCAGGATAGTCGTAGTAAAGCACGCATTGATCATATCTTTGTTACTTCAGATTTTAATATTCCACATTATGCCATCTTTACAAATAGCTATTGGCTTGGTAAGTCACGTCGTAATATCTCTGACCATTATCCTGTCATGGTAAAGCTTACATATTCACAAGACAAAACTAAAACAAAATAATAAGGGATTTCCTTTATATCAATTTAATACAGGTAATATAGTCTTTTATTGTATTGCTGAACACAATATAGACTAATATAATAAATGAAACACAGTTTGTGTTATACGTGAACACCAATGGTGCTCCTACTTAGCACCATTGGTGTTCACGTATAATATAATTGTTCAACTTAATATTCTCAATCGAAAATAAAAAGTTATTTTTGTGTCTTATTAAAGGATTTTATTTTTGACTACGTCGTAGTTGCCGACGTAAATATGCCTTGTATATCATGTGCCACATCTTGAAACAGGGCGTCCCCAAACAGTTTCCGATGGGAAATCAATTGCAAAATGAAGATTTCTATATATCTCGAGGAAATACTGTGAGTACACTGATTTACCAGCAAATGCATAACGATGATCATGAAAGCCAAAATTTCCAGCCATCAATATTTCTGAGACAAGAATTTTACCTATTCTATGATTAGGTTCCATCAACAAGTATTTGTCTGGTAAACCAAATATTTCTTTCATCACATACATTACAGCTGCAGTAAATTTATACATTCCCACATCTTTAAGTACATGAAGAGTTTCTTGACGTTCTTCCTCACTGAATCCTCGAAGTAACAAATAATAATAATCTATCATTTGTCTTAATCCGATGCCCTCAAAAAGAAATGATGCATCAAGTGAGACAACTGAAATACACGATTAAAATCATCAGTCACTGTGTAAATCTTTCCTAATCCATCTGGCAACTCAGTCAGATGCTTAAACTGATTTTCTTTGCATTGTTCAAAGTATCGACGTAACTTGTATTCATGCCATAAGTTACCCATAAAAGAAGGAAAGAAATGTACTTCTACAGGAGTCTTAAAGTAACTAAGTTCAATATGATGATATCCAATCTCTCCCTTTTTATCAAGTTCGCGAGAAATACGTATAATATCTAAAGTCTTGGCATCAGTCCATAAATCGATGTCACCTGATGTACGCATATATGGGTCTGGGTACATCAAGGCATTGGTTTGTCCTTTTAAAACACAGCTACGCACACCATATTTTTCTTGCATTAATCTGGTAAGTGCATTAGCATCTTTGTAGGTTTGCTTATTAGCCTGCGCTATAAAAGAACAAGTTCCATACCATTTAAATATTTGTTCTTTATTAGGTCGATAAGGAGAATCTGATAACCTTTTTATACCATAAAATAAAACGCCAAGAATAGCTTGTTTTTTACCAAACTTATAAAGTGCGTCCCAATCCATTTCTGCTAAATTAGCAGGTTCCTCAGCATCTTCTTTCAAGCAGAAGCGCAGAAACTCGAAGAAAAGGTCAGAAGAATCTTTTTTCTTATATTTCATTAGTTTATTTACATTCTACTATTCGACAGATAAATTATTTGTCGAGCACAGAGTATTTACTATTATTACTTACGTACTCTGGTACAATTTCTTTCATTTTTTCAACGATAGCCATATCATTATAGGTATGACTCAATTCGATAAGTTCTTCTATCTGTTTTTTTACTTCATTAAAATCATATTCACGTACCTCTGCAATACGAATCTTCTCGTGGAAGCTTGGAAGTGTATTTTCAGTTGTACTCAACACCTCCTCATATAGCTTCTCACCAGCACGTAAGCCTGTATATTTAATTTCAATATTCTTAGCACCAGAAAGCTTAATCATTCGTTTAGCAAGATCAGCTATTCGGACAGGTTTACCCATATCGAATACGAAGATTTCTCCTCCACTACCATGTGTACCAGCTTCAAGCACTAATTTACATGCTTCAGGAATCAACATAAAGAATCGAATGATATTAGGATCAGTAACAGTAACTGGGCCACCAGCCTTTATCTGCTTCTCAAACAAAGGGATAACAGAACCATTTGAACCTAAAACATTACCAAAACGTGTAGTAACAAATTGTGTTGCAGGTTTACCATCTGCATGCTCGTTAATCATTTTGTTAAGGCTCTGACAATAAATCTCGCAGATACGCTTTGAGCAACCCATCACATTCGTTGGGTTCACAGCCTTATCTGTTGAAACCATAACAAATTTCCTAACACCATACTTAACACTGAGGTCTGCAATAACCTTCGTACCCCAAACATTATTCTGTATACTTTCTGATGGGTTGTTTTCCATCATCGGCACATGCTTATAAGCAGCAGCATGGAACACATAATCAGGCTTGTAAGTTTGGAAAATCTTTTCCATTCTCTCATAATTAGAGATACTTGCAACAATAGTATGTGCCTTAATATCTGGCCACTCAAATTGCATCATCAAGCGAATGTTATGCTGAGGGGTCTCTGCTTGGTCAATAAGAATAAGCTCTGCAGGCTTATATATAGCAATCTGGCGTACCATCTCAGAACCAATACTACCAGCAGAACCTGTAATCATAATTTTCTTATCACGTAACAGATTACCAATTGAATCCATATCAACATTAATCTGATCACGTGGGAGTAAGTCCTCGATACTAATTTCTTTGAGCTGTACCGCAGTATAATCGTCACCCTGACTCCACTCCTTCTCTGTAGAACTCATAAAAATCTGTACACCAAGACTCAAAAGTATATCTTGCAGTTCTATATCATTACGAAAACGTTCATTTTGTAATGGAGATACTAAAACAGCCTTTATCTTCAATGATTTGATACGTTCAGCAAGGTTGTCATCAACAAGATAAATATTCTCACCCATGAGTAATCTACCGCTTATAGCTGGGTCATGAGCAATAAATCCTTTCAAAAGAAACTTACATGGTTTCTCGGTTCTAATGCTTTTTGCAAGACCTACACCACCATCTTTTACACCATAGATAAGTGTACGAATTCCTTTATCTGTATTAAATAACACATCATAAAGAGACTTTGTCAATATGCGGAAAGCCATCATACCAATGGTTGCAACAAGATACATTGCTGCAATCTGTCGACCTTGAAGACGAACAAATTCAAGATTCCAATGGTAAACAACATAATGCATTGCCTCTGCAATAACAAGCGAGAGACACATTGCTAATACTACTCGCTGCAAGTCAACAAAGGAAGAGTAACGAATAATTCCAGAATATGTACGGAAAATTTTAAAACCAATAAGGTTAAAAATCATGTACATAAAGATTGTTTTGGTCAGCAACACTATGTGCTGAGGAGATACTGCACCATGATAATACAGCCAGAAGACAAAGATACCTGATAGATAACAGATAACAATGTCTATAGCTAAAATGACCCAATATGGTAGTGCATTCTTTGAAAGATACCAATTCAACAACTTGTCAAATACTTTCATAATCTCTTTAAATAGTTTACAGGTGATTGCCCATTATAGATAATGAACGTTTATCGTTCTCTCTTAGTAGAAAATTAATTTTATGATGCAAATATACTCAAAAATAATTAAATGATATACATCAATCTCGTTTTATTTAATTTAATTAATCTAAAAAAATAGTTGTGTTACCTTACATCCATCTGAATATGATAAAGTCCAGCATAAAGGTTTGGCTGATGAGTAAAGGTTACAACAACTTCACGCTCATCATAATTCATTGATTTCATCTTTGGCTCAAGAATAAAATTTCCATCTGTGCCTTTATAATCCATACCACCAAGAGTTTTATAACCTGCATTGACAGCTTCTTGAGCAATAAGATACATTTCTTCCTCAGACCACGTAAAGATATTAATGCGTTCTACAAGGAGATTACCTCCTACAATTGTTCCAAAATAACCTATTTGTCTTGGCATATTACCTGTAACCTTATCCTTACTATTCTGTACATCATAAATCATGTTATGATGAAAAATTACTTCCTTCTGTGCACCAAATCCATCAATTATTTGTGAAGAGTTTAAAAGGAAATTATGACTAATATTAGTTAAAGCATCTACACTCTTCAATCTTTCATTCTCTCTGTTTAAAAGACTATGCAGATAAGCAAAGTTAAATCTACCCTTCTGTGGCAAACTTATATCTGAAGATTCCACTCCCTTAGTATTTCCTGTCTTTCCTTTAGAACTATCTGGGTACTTTATGTTAGCAAGATATTTATCTTCCTTAGTCGTTTGCTTGTCGGCATGTTCTTTTACCTTATTATTAACAGACTTGCCATAATCGTTCTTTATTGAATAATCATGTGTAGGCAGAAACTCTTTAGTATCCTTTGAGAGATGGTTATTTACTTTCTTAGCGTTTTTTATCTCTACTTTATCTTTAGGCTCTGTACTTTCTCTTGCTTTATAAATACTCTTTGATTGAGCCATTATCAAAGCCTCGTCTTGACGATAACGTTCGCAGAACTCATCCTCATTAGTGTTTTTATCAATATAATGATCCTTACCACCTTTTATCTCATTAACTTTGGTACCATTACGCCAAACCGTAGTGTATTCTAAACGCCCACTCTCTGTGTATGTATAACAAGGGCCGTCAAGCAATCCATTACGGTAAGATAATTTCATACCAATATTACCACTTGGAAAGAAAGACAAAGCACGACCATTGGCTTTACCATTCTTATATTGTAATACAGACTCTACTCTACCCGACTTATGAAATGTTCTACACACTCCATTTAAAACCGTGTTTCGATCATTCTGCTTGTTTATACTTATATAATGTTTTTCAGCCTGAAGTTGTCCCGTGATATAATAATCATAAAACATCTTCTGACCTTTATCATCAACCGCTAAAACTCTATAATAGGCAGCTTTATCAGGACTATTAACTCCTTGCCACTGACTATCATAAAAAAAAAGCTCCGTGAGGAATATAACTACGTGCTACACGTTGAGCAGTAGCCACAGTAAATAAGGTACTTACAAGTAATATAAAGTACAAACGTTTCATATATAAATCTCTAATTCATTTGCAAATATACACCAACCAACACAAAAAAAAGAATTTTCTTCTGTTTTTTTCTTTAAATATCGGGTATATTTCAAAACAAAGTATTATCTTTGTCACAACATAAAACTTTAACTGAAAATCGATTAACTATGCCTGAAGAAAGAAAGACTATCAATGACTTTAAGCAGCTAATTCATCTTCTTAAAGAAAGGAAGATTTGTAAACGAACAGTAGTTGTTTGGCCTGAAGAAAGCCATACACAGGAAGCCGTTTGTAAAGCTGTACATGATGGATTTATAGAGCCTATATTAGTATGCTCTAAAGAAACTATGGAAGACTATGCTAAGAAAAATGCTTTTCAATCTATTCTTGCGGAATCACCAGAGGATGCAGCACGCAAAGCTGTTGAAATAGTTAGAAGAGGTGATGCCGACATTGTAATGAAAGGCTTTCTTAACACAGATGTTCTTTTACGTGCCATACTTGACAAAGAAGTTGGAATCTTACCAAAAGATACTGTATTAACGCATATTACCGCAGCTAAGTTACCCGAGTATTCTAAATTACTTTTCTTTACTGATGCTGCAGTTATACCAGCTCCAAATGATAAACAGCGAAGAGCGCAGGTAAAATATATTGTAGATTTCTGTCATGCCTTTGAAATTGAATGTCCTAAGATCGCTCTTATTCATTGTTCTGAGAAAGTTGACGGACGTCATTTCCCATATACAATATCATACAGAGAACTGAAAGAAGAAGCTGAAACAGGTGCCTTTGGTAAATGCATAATAGACGGACCATTAGATTTGATAACCTCTTGCTCAATTGAAGCAATGAAAATCAAACAAATAAACTCTTCTATTAATGGAGAAGCAGATGCATTAATTTTCCCTGATATCGAAGCCGGTAATTTGTTTTATAAAACTGTTACTTTGTTTTGTCATGCAGAAACAGCTGCCATACTTCAAGGAACCATGGCACCAGTAGTACTTCCAAGTCGTGGTGACACGATTGAATCTAAGTACTATAGTCTTGCACTTGCAAGTCTTATCTCCAGATAGTATATATATTAAGGTATATAAATAGAACATTATGGCTTACAAGATTTTAGCGATTAACCCTGGATCAACATCAACCAAGATATCACTTGCCAATGATGATCAGCCTGTCTTTGTTGCTGATATTGCACACTCCAGAGAAGAACTGAGTAAGTTCAAGCGTGTATCCGATCAATATCATTTTCGTAAACAAGTTGTTATTGAGGAATTAAAGAATAGAAATATTCCTCTGGAGTTTGATGCTGTTATCGGACGTGGTGGATTAGCAAAACCAGTATCAAGTGGTGTATTTACAATCACGGAACAGATGATAATTGATCAGCAAAGAGCTATTCACCAACATGCTTGTGACCTTGGCTGTATGATTGCTGATGAAATTGCGCGTGACATTCCAGGATGTAAGAGTTTTATAGCTGACCCTGGCGTGGTAGATGAAATGGAACCAGAAGCACGATTGTCAGGTTCTCCTCTCATGCCACGTATGTGTATTTGGCATGCTCTTAACCAAAAAGCAATTGGTAGACGATTTGCCAAAGATATGGGTACAACTTATGAAAAACTTAACCTTATTATATGCCATTTGGGAGGTGGAATCTCTATTGCAGCTCATTCACAAGGAAGAGCAATTGATGCCAATAATGCATTAGATGGTGAGGGGCCATTTTCACCAGAGCGTGCTGGTTCGTTACCTGCAGCTGACTTAATTCGTCTTTGCTTCAGCGGTAAATATACAGAAGACCAGTTATTAAAGAGAGTAAGTGGCCAGGCTGGTCTCATTGCGCATCTTGGAACAAATGATCTCAAGGAGATAATAAACTGGATTAATGCGGGTGACAAACATGCTGAACTCGTTGTATCAGCTATGATATGGCATATTGCCAAGAACATTGCTGCAGAAGGTGCTGTGCTATGTGGAAACATTGATGCAATTCTTCTTACAGGTGGTATGGCTAAGTCTGACTATATCATAGAACGTCTCAAGCAACGCCTTTCTTATCTCGCACCAATTCATGTCTATCCAGGTCAAGATGAAATGCAGGCATTGACAGAAAATGCACTGGCTGTTCTTCGAGGTGAACGTGAGGCACAGGAGTATTAAGACTTCTAAAAACTACTATCAAGAATCCTAAACAATTAAATACATAGTTTATAAATTAAAACTAGAACTTATGAAGGTACATGAATACCAAGCAAAGAAATTCTTTGCAAGTTATGGGCTTCCAGTAGACCGCAATATTATTTGCCGTACTCCTGATGAAGCTGTTGAAGCCTACAAGCAATTAGGTATTGAGAAAGCCGTAGTGAAAGCTCAGGTTCACACGGGTGGACGTGGTAAGGCTGGCGGTGTAAAGCTCGGCAGCAATGAGGCTGAGATTCGTCAGCATGCAGAAGCTATCTTGGGTATGGATATCAAGGGCTTCATTGTAGACAGAGTACTTGTCAGCGAAGCTGTTGACATCGCATCAGAGTACTATATGAGTATTCTTGTTGACCGTAAGTCAAAATGTCCTATGTTGATGCTGAGCCGTGCAGGTGGTATGGATATCGAGCAGGTGGCAAAAGAAACCCCAGAAAAGATAGAGAAGATTGTCATTGACCCAGTTACTGGTATGAGTGACTATCTCGCACGTGAGGCTGCCTTCAAGCTTTTCGATGACATGGCACAGGTTAAACAGGCTGTACCAATCTTCAAGAATATTTATAAACTCTTTACTGAAAAGGATGCCTCATTGGCTGAAATCAACCCATTGGTCATGTTGAAGGATGGTTCTTTGAAGGCTATTGACGCCAAGATGACCTTTGATGACAATGCTCTTTTCCGTCATCCAGATGTAGCAGAACTTTTTGAACCTACAGAGGAAGAACGCAAGGAACATGATGCTAAAGAAAAGGGATTTAGCTATGTAAATCTTGGTGGTAGTATTGGCTGTATGGTAAATGGTGCCGGTCTTGCTATGGCAACCATGGATATGATTAAGTTATATGGTGGCGAACCAGCTAACTTCCTTGACATTGGTGGTAGTTCTAACCCTGAGAAGATTGTTGAAGCGATGAAACTTCTTTTAAGCGATAAGCATGTAAAAGTAGTGTTAATCAACATCTTTGGTGGTATTACCCGCTGTGATGATGTTGCTAACGGACTCTTGGAAGCATTCAAGGTTATCGAAACAGATATCCCAATTGTCATCCGCTTAACAGGAACCAATGAGGCAGAAGGTAGAGCTATCCTTGAAGGAACCCACTTCACTGTCGGTACAAGTATGGCAGATGCTGGACATAAAGCTGTAGAACTGAGCAAAAAACTTTAAAACACAGGAGTTATGAGTATTCTAATCAATAAAGATACAAAATTAATCGTACAGGGCATTACAGGACGTGATGGTAGTTTCCACGCTTCAAAGATGAAGGAATATGGTACCAACGTAGTTGGTGGAACATCTCCTGGCAAGGCTGGTCAGGAAGTATGTGGCATCCCTGTATTCAACACAGTAAAAGACGCTGTTGCAGCAACTGGTGCCAACGCATCTATTATCTTTGTCCCTGCCCCATTCGCAAAAGACGCAATGCTTGAAGCTATTGATGGCGGTGTAAAACTTGTCATTTGCATCACAGAAGGCGTGCCAACACTCGATGCAGTTGCAGCACAACGTTACGCTAAGATTAAGGGTGTAAAGGTAATTGGTCCAAACTGTCCTGGGCTTATTTCTCCAGAGGAGAGTATGGCTGGCATTATGCCTACTAATATCTTCAAGAAGGGACATACGGGTGTTATTAGCCGTAGTGGTACACTGACTTATGAGGTTGTTTATAACCTCACACAAGCAGGTTTGGGACAATCAACAGCAGTCGGTGTTGGTGGCGACCCAGTCGTTGGACTTTATTTCGAGGAACTTCTCCGTATGTTTCAAGATGATCCAGAGACTGACAGTATTGCACTCATTGGAGAGATTGGCGGTGATGCTGAAGAGCGTGCAGCTAAGTTTATTAAGGAGAACGTTACAAAACCTGTAGCTGTATTCATCTCTGGTCAGCAGGCTCCTCCGGGTAAACAAATGGGACACGCTGGTGCTATCATCTCAAGTGGCTCAGGTTCTGCAAGCGAAAAGATTGCAGCTTTTGAGGCTGTAGGTGTACCTGTTGCACGTGAGACAAGTGAAATACCAGAGCTCCTTAAGAAGCAATTAAAGAAATAGTAGAATAGGGTTTATTTTGGAATAAATTGAATACTATAAAAAAAAGAGGAATACCAACTAAGGATATTCCTCTTTTTTTGTGTTATTAGTTTATCGAAAATGTAGTAATAAAACCTAACTAAAATAAAGAAAAACAGCAAGACGTTTTTGCACTTTAAGGTTTAATGCGACTTGCTGTCATTTTAACATTTCCATATAAGGTACAGTATATAAGCATTTTATAGTTATTAAAGAGTGACAGAAGTGACATCAAACACAAAAAGAATACATACATGATTCCAAAAATATTTAACCTACAAGTCTAAATATTAAAGAAATGATAGTTGTTTCTTTTGGTGTTTTTTTTCATATCTCCACCAGCGTAGAAGAAACCGGTAAAAGTCATCATACGCACCTTAGCGAGCGGTTCACTCATTCGTCCGAACGACATCAACATATCATACGATGCACGCTTAGCCTTACCGCTTGCATGAATAAGGCGGTTCAGTTCGTCATACTCATACGTATACGAACTCTTTCCTCCTAACTTCGCCTTGTTGAGCTTCGTCAGCGATGTTGGGTTAGCGGCATTCGTGATACCGAGGATATTATCCACAGCATCATAACGATACCTGTTTTCCATCACAGTCTGACCATCCGCTGTAAGGTTCATCACCTGCAGACGTTCACGCTGCTTGTCGTAGGTATAGGTTGTCTCCGTGCCATTACCGAGTTTCGCATAGACCGTATGCCCCTCCTTATCGTAACCGATCTTATCAACAATAAAACTTTCACGCCCACTTATTGCTTGCAAGTCGATAAAAATCTATGACTTTCTTATAGAGGAAGTTCAGGAGTTAGGATTATTGATTTATGCTTCGATACGAGTTTTATGTCAAAACTATTTCTTTTTTTTATTAAACTATCTCCTACCTGAACTATATGTAAATCCCACTTTGGAGAAATAACTAACTTAAGAATCTGTCCCTTTCTATCGATACCATAAACATAATATTCGCGTATTTTCTTTATGCTCATAACTTTCACACAATATGATTGCTCTTTAATGTTTTGATTATAAGAGTTATTACTCAGATCCCCTTGTTTAATAAGAATGAAAAAGAGAATAACACAGAACATTGACCATAAAATACGTTTTTTTAAAAAAATGGTATCCATGTGCGTCCTCCCCCTCTTGATACATCAAAATGTGCTGGATTGGCATTTAGACTCACTCCATACGACTTTGATAAATTATTTTTATTATATCCATTTTCACCCTGTATAGTACTTGTCCCATATAAAAGTCTCAAGTTTCCTACAGATAAACCATTTAATATCCCAAGATCTCCATAACTATCAAATGAGTTTAAATCATTTTTCTTTAGATTCTCATACATACTGTATTTCCTAAGAATTTGCCACCTTTAGGAATAAACTTTATGTCTTCAGCCGAATTAACCCTTTCATCCCAATAAGTTTTCTTATCTACGGTTTCAACCCAGCCCATTCCATTTGGATCAATTATTCTAATTGGATTCCACCACCATATAGATAAGGGCTGGTCCACACATATTTTTCTGCCAACGGCTCCACACACAT
>CAKMOD010000009.1 GCA_927910885.1 uncultured Prevotella sp.
GATAAACTATAATTATATACCTTTATATGAAACAATTTTTCAAATTCGTTTTTGCTTCTTTCTTTGGAATGATGTTGTTTAGCATCGTTACGGGACTCTTTGCGCTCTTTACTATTGTTGGTATGATTGCATCGCAGGATACAACCAAAGAACCTGAAGACAACTCAGTACTTGTATTGAATCTTTCTGGACAAATGGCAGAACGAAGTGAAAATAATTTCCTTAGTCAGTTGCAAGGCACTCAGATTAATAGTTTGGGTCTTGATAATATGCTTGAAGGTATCAGAAAAGCTAAAGACAACGATAAAATAAAGGGTATATACATCGAAGCAGGTGGCTTTGCCTCTGACTCATACGCTTCAATGCAGGCTTTACGTAAAGCACTCCTTGATTTCAAAAAAAGTAAGAAATGGATTATTACTTACGCAGATACTTACACACAGGGTACATACTATATTTCTTCTGTTGCTGACAAGGTCTATCTAAATCCACAAGGACAAATTGACTGGCACGGATTGGCTTCTGAACCTGTTTTCATTAAGGACCTCTTGGCGAAGTTCGGTGTAAAAATGCAGGTTGTAAAGGTTGGTGCTTATAAAAGTGCTACTGAAATGTTCACTGGTGAGAAGATGAGTGACGCTAACCGTGAGCAGACATCAGCCTACTTAAATAGTATCTGGGGGAATATTACAAAGGAAGTTGGCACAAGCAGAGGATTATCAGTAGAACAATTGAACGCATACGCTGACAGTATGATAACCTTTGCTGACCCACAAGAATATGTAAAATTAAAGCTCGTTGATGGCTTAGTTTATACAGACCAGATAAAAGGAATCGTTAAGAAACAGTTAGGACTTGAGGATGATAAAGATATCAATCAGGTTACAATTGCTGATATGCTGAATACTGAAGATCAGAATCAAGGTGATAAAGAAAATCAGGTTGCTGTCTACTATGCTTATGGTGATATTGTTGATGGTGTTGTAGGAGGTCTCTTCTCACAAGGTCATCAGATTGATGCACAAGTTGTTTGTAAGGATTTGGAGAAGCTGGCAAAAGACAAAGATGTTAAGGCTGTTGTCGTACGTGTCAACTCTGGCGGTGGCTCTGCTTATGCATCAGAGCAAATCTGGCATCAGATTATGGAACTGAAGAAACTGAAGCCGGTCGTGGTTAGTATGGGTGGAATGGCTGCTTCAGGCGGCTATTATATGTCAGCTCCAGCCAACTGGATTGTTGCTGAGCCTACGACAATTACAGGCTCTATTGGTATCTTTGGAATGTTCCCTGATGTTAGCGGTCTACTAAGAGAGAATTTGGGTTTAAAGTTTGATGAGGTAAAAACCAACAAATACGCAGACTTCGGCACACGTGCTCGCCCATTCACAGAAGAAGAAATGTCATATCTTAGCCAATATGTAAACCGTGGCTATAAACTCTTCCGTCACCGTGTAGCAGAAGGACGTAAGATGACAGAAGAACAGGTTGAGAAGGTTGCACAGGGGCATGTGTTTACAGGGCAAGATGCTCAAAAGATAGGACTTGTTGATGAACTTGGTGGATTAGATGTCGCTGTAGCAAAGGCTGCACAGCTTGCTAAGCTGCCAAATCATAGAACATCTGCTTATCCAAAGGAACCAAACATCTTGGAACAAATGTTAGAGCAGACAAAGCCAAATAACTATTTAAGCCAGCAGTTGCGTGCAAGCTTAGGTGACTATTATGAGCCTTTTACACTCTTGAAGACTATCGACCAACAGAGTGCAATCCAGGCACGTCTGCCATTTTATCCTAACATCCATTAATCATATATGGAAGGAGACCACATTAAAATAAATAAATGGCTGTTGCCTTTCAGCTGGCTCTATGGGCTGGGAGTAAGATTGCGCAATGAGTTATTTGAACTGAATATTCTCAAATCCAGACAGTTTGATATTCCAGTCATATCTGTTGGTAACATTACTGTGGGTGGTTCAGGAAAGACTCCCCACGTAGAATATCTTATCCGATTGCTGAAGGATAAGATGAAGGTAGCTGTCCTCTCACGTGGTTATAAACGTAAAAGTCGTGGATATGTGTTGGCGAATGAAAACACTCCTATGCGTGAGATTGGTGACGAACCTTATCAAATGAAAACAAAATTCCCTGACATTCGTGTTGCTGTTGATAAGAAACGCTGTGAAGGAATAGATCGGCTAACATCTGATGAAGAAACAAAAGATACAGATGTTATTCTCTTAGATGATGCTTTTCAACACCGATATGTGCATCCAGGCATCAACATTCTGTTAGTTGATTATCACCGACTTATCATCTATGACAAACTTCTTCCTGCAGGAAGACTACGTGAGCCACTCTCTGGAAAGAATCGTGCAGATATTGTTATCATCACGAAGTGCCCAAAGAGTCTTAACCCAATAGACTATCGTGTGCTGAGTAAGGCAATGGAACTCTACCCTTTCCAGCAGCTTTATTTTACCACATTAGACTATTGTGACTTGGAACCTATCTTCAATAAAGGAAGAAATATACCACTCACAGAGATAAGAGGAAAAAACATCTTATTGCTTGCAGGCATCATGTCACCAAAGCAGTTGGAGTTGGATTTGAATTCCTTCACAGGTAACAACGCGCTAACAACGCTCTCCTTCCCCGACCATCATGCATTTACTACAAAGGATATTCATCGTATTAATGAAACCTTTGCTAAAATGCCTGATCCAAAATTGATTGTCACAACAGAGAAAGATAAGGCTCGACTTATCGATATAGACAAATTATCAGACGAAGTAAAAGAAAATATTTATGCGCTTCCTATTAAAGTGAGTTTTATGCTTGACAAGGAAGAGTCATTCAATCAAAAAATAATATCCTATGTACGAAAAAATTCAAGAAACAGCATCTTGGCTAAAAGAGAGGATGACCACAAGTCCAAAGACAGCCATCATTCTGGGCACAGGTCTCGGACAATTAGCTTCAGAGATAACTGATAGTTACGCGTTTTCTTATCAAGATATACCTAATTTCCCTGTTTCTACAGTAGAAGGACATGCAGGAAGTCTTATCTTTGGAAGACTTGGAGGTAAGGATATCATGGCTATGAAAGGTCGATTCCACTTCTATGAGGGATATGACATGAAGGATGTTACATTCCCAATTCGTGTAATGCACGAGTTAGGTATCGAAACATTGTTTGTTTCAAATGCTTCTGGAGGTATGAATCCATCATTCAAGATTGGTGACCTTATGATTATTACTGATCATATCAATATGTTCCCAGAACATCCGCTACGTGGTCGTAACTTCCCAACAGGTCCACGTTTCCCTGATATGCACGAGGCATACGATTATAAGTTAGTAGAATTGGCAGACTCTATTGCTAAAGAAAAAAATATTGAGGTTCAACACGGAGTTTACATGGGTGTACAAGGTCCTACCTTTGAAACACCTGCAGAATATCGTATGTACCACAAGATGGGAGGTGACGCTGTTGGTATGAGTACCGTACCAGAGGTTATTGTCGCTCGCCATAGTGGTATTAAGGTATTTGGTATCAGTGTAATTACTGATCTTGGTGGCTTTGATGTTCCCGTAAAGGTTAGCCACGAAGAGGTTCAGGAGGCTGCAAACGCTGCACAGCCACGTATGACAGAGATTATGCGTGAGATGATTAAACGCTCATAAGGCATATAAATAAAAAAAGAAACTAAGGCGTTCTTTATTCTATAATTCATAGATAAAGGACGTCTTAGACATTATATCAATAAGCTATTAATAAAGTAAATGGAAATAAAAGACCTTGGTGAATTCGGACTAATCAACCGTCTCACAAAAGATATACAACCAATCAACAACTCTACCATTATGGGCGTGGGTGATGATGCTGCTGTTTTACACTATTCAGATAAAGAAACACTTGTCTCTTCACAGATGTTCATGGAGGGTGTACAGTTCGATTTAACTTACATAGACATGGAACATCTTGCCTACAAGGTGGCTATGATTGCAATGAGTAACATCTTCGCAATGAATGGACAGCCACGTCAGCTTATTATTTCATTAGGACTTGGTAAACGTTTCAAGGTTGAAGACCTTGATCAGTTCTATGCTGGACTGAGCAAAGCTTGTGCTAAGTGGAATGTAGATATTGTAGGAGGCGACACTACTTCTTCATATACTGGACTTGCTATCAACCTCACTTGCATTGGTGAAGCCGCAAAGGATGATATCATCTATCGTAGTGGAGCAAATGAAACTGACCTCATCTGCGTAACAGGTGACCTTGGCTCTGCATACATGGGTCTACAAATTCTCGAACGTGAAAAGACTGTTTATTACCAGCAAGTGCAAGAGTATAATAATAAGGTAAAGGAAGCGCAAAGCAATAAAGACGAGAAACGACTTGAAGCATTACGTCAAGAACGTGCAGCCATTGAGGATTTCCAACCTGATTTTGCAGGAAAAGAATATCTAATTGATCGCCAACTGAAACCAGAAGCACGTGGCGATGTCCTCAATCAGCTTCGTGCAGCGGGAATACATCCAACTTCTATGATTGATATCTCAGATGGATTAGCAAGCGAATTGAAACATATTTGTGAGAAAAGTCAATGCGGATGCAGAATTTACGAAAAAAAATATTCCTATCGATTATCAAACAGCAGCAACCTGCGAAGAGTTCAATATGAACCTTACAACAGCAGCTTTGAATGGCGGAGAAGACTATGAACTTCTCTTTACAGTACCTATTGGTGACCATGAGAAGATTGATAAAATGGAGAATATCAGACAGATAGGTTATATTACAAAGGAAAGTTTGGGTTCATTCCTTATAGCCCGTGATGGTAATGAGTTTGAATTAAAAGCACAAGGTTGGCCTATAAACGAGAAATAGCTTATCTGTTAAAGGATGTAAATATAAACGTTTTTTTTT
>CAKMOD010000010.1 GCA_927910885.1 uncultured Prevotella sp.
TGCAATTTGGATTAGATACCTTTTTGTAGATTATGAACTTTGTAAGAAATGGTCACACAGAGCAATGGAGAGCACAGAGGTTTTTATATAGTAGCAATCGTTAGGCATAGAGGCACCGTTGGTGCGTGGAGGAACAGAGGATATTTGCGAGTTTTAGTAATGCTTTTGTCTACTTCCTTACAAAGCAGTGGTTTGCAAGATTTCTTAAAACGTTTATTACCAAAGCTATCAGTAATACGTACGCTATACCTCTGTCGCTCTTTGTGCCTTCGGCACCTCCGTGAGATTGTCTGCTTTCACCTCCGTGCTCTCCCCCTCTCTGTGTGCCTTTTATATGTAGTAGGCTTACTTTATCACTCCATATTTTGGAAGAAACTTTCCTGCTCTTATGTGTGCTTAATCTGCATAGACAAGTTGAACTAAAATAAGTTTGCTGTCATTTCTGTCACCTTTAATGAATGCTTATATAATTGATTTACAATGAGTTTACTCGGAATGTTAAAAGTGACAGCAAATGAAATTAAACTTATAGTAGTATATGTTTAAAGCCAAATCGTCATTAGACTATAATAAGTTTAGGCTCTAATGACCGATTGGGTTAAGGCTATAAGATAAATACATACCTTATCGACATATACAATTGTATGCCGATAAGATAGGTAGGAACCAGTCTTGAACCAACCTCCAAACCGCCTACAAGAATCTTGTGCATCTTGGAAACGCTGTCAATCGTACCACTTGCCACACCATAGGTTAGTGACATAATCGTGATGATGAGCGATAGGGAAGGGATGAAACTGGATGAGAAGGAGCTGGGGAATAGCTGTCCTGTCACACTCAGGAGAATTGCGTGCGGAACAGCTGTGAGAAGAATCATGATAATCACATAGGCGATAAACTCGACTAATGCCACGCGAAGACCTGCCTTCTCACGATAATGGAATTTGTAACGATTGTTTGTGGAGTTTGTTAGGCTACTTCTCATATTTGATAGCATTGCACGTAGTGCAGTGTAAAGACGGCTACGAACGCACGCACCTGCTGCCATCACTGTCATAATAAAGTAGATGAGCAGTGGTGAAAGTTGGTTGCTGACAAAGGAGCCAAAGAACCAACGGATGCCCTCACTACTCAACACAGATCGCATCGGAAGCTCAGGGAAAGCTGCCGTAAGAAGCCATGAGAGCAGTATCAGTGCTAACTGGGCTATGAGAAGCACTAAGACTATATAACCTAACTTATTCCTCATCAGCGTGGAGGTTGTCGATGTCGATAATACGTAGTTCTAATGCACGTACAACAAGGCGCGTTGCGTTGACGCTCATACCATTGTTACCATCAGGGAAGAACTTCTGTACGAGTTCGTTCTGTCGTTTCTCCAAACTCTTTACACCAAAAGGCATACCACGTAGGTTGGTAATCTGCTCCTTGGTATAACCGAGTGCAAGGTGGCGAAGGAAGCGCTCATCATACTCGTCAATCTCGTAGCTAACCATTGCTTCTTGGTGCATCAGCTGACCGCTCACGCTCATCTTGAATCTGCCTACAATCTTTTCGAGGATAGGCTGATTGAATACCATTCGTTTGCCCGACATAACACTTGCCACGTCGCCACGTGTCAATAGTTCGCCACTCTTAAGGCAGATACCATCAGCACCTGCATCGAGAACGTCGACCCATAGCTTTTCATTCAATATCTCACCCGTAAAGATAAGCACCTTCACGTGTGGATAAGTCTGCTTTGTTTGGCGGCAGATTTCTACTCCCACCGTTGTTGAACCACCCAATCCAAGGTCGAGCAGCACGAGATCAGGCAGGTTTTGCTTAATGAGTTTCCAGTAGGCAACTTCACTTTCTGCTGTTCCGATAATCTCAGCTTCAGGGATTTCGTTTCTGAAGATACCCTCCGTTCCTTTTAATTCTAAGGGTACGTCTTCAACGATGATGACTCTAAAATTCTCCATAGGTATATGTTGTTTAGTTATGTTTCTTAATTTGCTTTTGCCAAAACTACATCTATTCTCACGCCATTTGGTGTCGCATTCGCTGAGATACCGCAGCCACGCTTATTGGTTGATTCACCATTGTCGCGGGCTATCTGTCGGCAGATGAAGAACATCAAACGGTCGGCAGAAGGCTGGAAGAGGTCGCGACAAACGTCATCAGAGAGTGTCAGCGTCGACATGAGAACATGTAGGGTGACGTAACCAGGCTGATGCTCTTCGGCTGTGACCGTCAGTGGTTGGTTGTTATTGATAAGATATAGTATATCAAATAAATAAGCAAGGAAGACAGGGTCGCCATTGATGAGTGGTGACTCGAAGGTTGTTGTCAGCTTCGACGGACTCACCAATGTCGTGATATCCACTGGACGCGACACGAGTTTCACGGATTCTACTTGGCTCATTGCCTGCTGACTAAGAATCTGATAGAGTTCTTTATAATAGATAGCCAACTCGTCAATCGCCTCAAGTTCACCATCAGGCTCGTCTACAAGCTGTCGAATACGTGAAGGATAGTACATCGTCTCATGCTTGAGCGTTGATAGACAGTTATCAAGAATGCTATTACTAATGTGCAAACGTTCGTTCTCGTATTCCACACATCGCACCTCATCTTCGAGCATTTCAATGTCTGATTGGCTCTTCTGGTTCTCCTCCACAGAGGCAATTAGTGCCTCTTTAATCTGGTTGACGATAACCCGTAATCGTTCTGGGAATCTGTCGCTCACCCCTTTCTCAATCTCTTTAAGCTTGTTTTCTTCGCTCACATCGCTGAGAAGGGTAGTGTTCATCTGCTTCACACGCTCCAAACAGAACTGGTAAGAAAGACGATGACGATAGTACATCACGTAATAAACGGGGAAGATAGAAAGTAAGAAGAGTACCAGAAGGGCAACAGCCACATTCTTATTCGTCTCCGACTTCATCATCATTCGACAGTATTCGCCCAACGAGTTATCGGCATAACGCTCCTTAAAGAGATGGGTATAAACAGAGTTATTGTATCTATAAACATCCCATTCATGCAGTGCCAATGCTGCCACAGCACTCTCGTTGCGTATGTCGAGGATGATACCATAGTTCATCGGCAGGCTATCATGATACCACTTAATCTCTGCTGGAACGATAGAAAGGCTTCCAAGTTGCTTCATCAGATCCTTTCCTTTAGGTCGAAGTTGGAGATAATGCTGATTCAGATAGTAACGACAAGTATCAGCATACGCCAATGTCTTGTTGTATGCACCATTGATGTTTGAGAAGTAAGCCGAGTCAGCATAGATACCTGCAAGAGTATTATAGTCCTTCTTAGCAAGTGCTGTAGCCTTATCGCTGGCTCTTGTTGGACGTGCCTGAGCAGTCAAGAGGGAGGTAGTAACGAGGACGAATGCCAACAAGATACGGCTAATACCCTTTGGTAAACGGAAGAAGAAACGGCTTCCTTTGTCCTTCTCACTCTCTACGCCAATCTCACAGACAGAGAATATCTGGCTAATCTTCTTGTATTTATTGATAATACCATTACAATTCATCAGTCCAAAGCCATGCGAAGCACTATCTTTTTGGTCATGAATTGGTTTATGGTCGAAGAGGTGTTGTTGTTCTTCTTCAGTGAGTCCACAGCCTGTATCGGCAACAGATATCTCAACATAGTCTGGCTCCTCAATGGATGTAATCGTCACCTTACCTCCCTTTCCCGTAAACTTACGGGCATTATCAGCCAATGTATTCACCATGAAAAGCGTCAGAACACGGTCGGCTTTGACAACAGCCTTAGTGTCATCTACACGTAGGTCAATTCCTTTCATGTGGAAGCCCATACGTCCTTTCTTCACGATATTGAATACCTGTTGTACTGGGAAACTCTCAATATGTAGTGACAGCTTACCTTGTCTAAGCTGAATCCACTCCGTGAGTACAGCGTTTAGTTCGTTAATCTTATCGGTCAACTCACGAATATAGGTGTAACGCTCAGCCTGTACAGCTTCGTTTTCTCCTCCCTTCTTGAGTTTCTCAATCTCATGCAACATACGGTCGATGAGTGGGATAACACCATTAACAAGCGAAATCTTAGCGCGCTGTTCGAGGTGTTTACGCTTATTATCCGTGAGATGTAACTTGTTGATAACAAGTTGTTCTGATATTTCTTCATACTTTTCAGCCAACTCCTCCATGTGCTGTTGGTGGTGTTGACGCCACTGCTCAAGCGGAAGGAGAAGATCGTCCAACGAACCTTGTGTGTCTTTTCTTCGACGAAGATAATGGAAGAGGACGAGCGAAGCAAGTACAAAGAAGATAGAGAGTGCCACAGCAATGATAATAAGATTCAGCTGTTTAGAGGTACGCTCTAATTGTTCAGCACGTGATGTAAGGTATCTATCCTGACGGGTTTCGTCCTGCAAATCAAGATAGATGTTACGATTATAATCACTCTGCTGTTTATTGTTAATAGCCGAATAAGCTACACTCAACTGCTCACGAATAGACGCAACGAGGTCAGGAGCTTGCTTGATAGCAGGATTATTGTTCAAAGCTTTGTTCAAACAGATGATAGCCGAGCGATAATCCTTTATCTGCCAATAGCATGAAGCCAGTGTACGATAGGAACCTGCTGTCTGATAAACATCTCCATAACGTTTGAAGATATTCAGTGAACGCTGTGCTAAGTTGCCCGCAAGGAGCTTCTCTGGCATGTTGTCAAGGTTGATATACTGGAACGAAGGCAGGTTATCATGCATCAGAGTTGCTCTACTCTTATCGTTGAGAATCAGCTCACTGATAGCCTGCAAGGAGTTGGCTTCCCAATAAGGGATATTGTGCTGACGTGCTAACATATAGCAACGGATAAGATATTCAAACTCCTTTTGTTCAATAGCTTTCTGCGAATTTGTATTGATAATGCCACCAGCTCCGATATTATAGTAATAAGACAAGAGCTGTGCCATGTCGGTTTGAATCTCTCCATCGGGATTAATCTGGCTAATCGCTTTGATAGAGGGCTGCTCTAAACCTACATAGTAGTAGTAAGTAGAAGTGACAATGGCAAACTCAGAGCGCGCATAAACCATGCGACGTCGCTGACGAGGAGAGAGGAGTTTCTCATCCTCTTCAATGCGATGAATTCGCTTCTTTGCCTTTTCATAGTAGTCGTAGAACTCCTTATTGAGTGACTCACGCTGACAAAGACGCATCAGTTGAATATCAGCTACTAAGAGTTCTACTTGGTTGTCAGTGATTTTAAGAACAGAGTCAAGCTTAGCATAGGCTGCAGTAAAGCGCATCTTCATCATGTCAACAAAAGCAAGGTTGTTTAATGCTTCTGCCTTTCCTGCATCATACTTCCCCGCTAAGTTATATGCTTTGTTGGCATAGATTTTTACAGAGTCGAGATTACGATAATGCAAAACATAGGCTTTATCGTTCAAATCGTCAACTTCCTGTACATGTGGAACACTACATGCAGCAAGTAATAGAAGGAATAGACAAGCTACCCATCCCGTTATTATGCTGTATGTCTTTGTTCTCTTCATCTACTTTTATATAGCCTTTGCTATTGGTCATATACAAATCAAAGGCAAATATACAAAACTTTTCTCATATAATTCATAATTCACAATTCATAATTCATAATTATGATTACTTCAGTGGTAGACATAATGAACAAAAGACATAGTATTTATAGACATGGTAACATAGTATGTAAGGACATAGTAACAAAATAATGTTTTAGTAGAGTGTGGGCTAATGTAATGTAAATAAAATTCTAAGTTTGAAAATAAGAAGAGCGTTAATTGGCTTTTAATTAACGCCTTTTTAGCTTGCAAAAGATGCCCTTTTAAGGTCTAACTAACGCCCTTTTGAAGTCCAAGTAAGCACCTTTTGAATTGGAGTTTTACAACCAGCTGATAGATAGTAACTTAGAAGTACGAGGGAAAAGATGATTTTTAGCCTCTTTTTGACAAATTAATAGCGAGATAATGTAAGGAAAATTCACAACGCATAATAAGCCCATTGTCATCTAAAAGCAGATGGTTGAGGGCTTTTGTATTTGGCTTTATATAACTGTCCTTGTTGATTGAGAGATAAACGAATTTGGGTGCATCAGAAGTCTGACACACCCAAATTATTTTTCTTTTATAGCTTATTCTTTCCTAAATCTGGCAGAAGAATAGTACAATTACCTGCGCTAAGAAAATTCTAAGGAACATACTGAGCGGATAAACTGTTGAGTAACCTACAGCTGGAGCCTCACCTGCACAAATTGAATTAGCGTAAGCCAATGCTGGTGGATCGGTATAGGTTCCAGCAAGCATACCCATGATTGTGAAGTAATTGAACTTATACTTCAGACGAGCAATAGTACCGACGATAAGGATTGGAACAATCGTGATGATGAAACCAGTGTAAACATACTTCAATCCGTCACCCTGTACTACGGTGTCCCAGAAGGTTGCACCTGCCTTAATACCTACTGAGGCAAGGAAGAGTGCCAAACCAATCTCACGAAGCATCATGTTAGCTGATGTCGTAGTATAGGTCACAAGTCCCATTCGATAACCGAAACGACCGATAAGAATTGCGATAACCAATGGACCACCTGCAAGACCGAGCTTCATCGGTACAGGCATGTGAGGAATAGCGATTGGCAACATTCCGAAGATAATACCAACGATGATACCCACGAAGATGGTAGCAATGTTAGGTGCGTTAAGACGCTTCTCTGAGTTACCCATCATTGCTGCAACACGGTTTACGTTCTCCTCTGGTCCAACAACCATGATACGGTCACCAACGATGAAGCGGTGGTTACGACCAGCAAAGAGGTCCATACCCTGACGGCTGATACGTGTTACGTTCACGCCATATACTGAGCGGAAGTGCATGCTGCCCAATGTCTTACCGTTAATCTTGCTGTTGGTGATAACGATACGACGGCTAACCAACTGCTGTGGCTGGTCTTCCTCGTGCCAGTCTACTTCAATCTCTGGACCAACGAAGGCACGAATAGCCTCTGCATCACCCTCTGCGCTGACAACAAGAATCTCATCGCCCAACTCGAAGACAGTTTCTAAGGTTGGAAGTAAGAGTTCACCATTGTGCATAAGACGTGTACAAACGAAGTCACGATTAAGGAACTCTGAAATCTCCTTGAGGTTACGACCTGCGATATAAGCATTCTGTACCTTCAAATACATTGAATGAGGTTTTGCATTAGGATTCTCAGCTTCTTCCTCATTCAGCTTTTCATTCTCCTCTTGGAGATTTACCTTGCAGATATAACGGATAGCAATCGTTGCACCAATGATACCTACTACACCTAAAGGATAAGCACAAGCATAACCTGAAGTGATGTCGAAGTCCATGCCGTTCTTGTAAACACTATGGAGAGCTTCATTAGCAGCACCAAGACCAGGGGTGTTAGTTACTGCACCATAGAGCGTACCCACCATCATTGGAAGGGTTGTTGAGTCCTTCGTATCAAAGAAAATGTAGTAGCAAGCAAACATCACGAGGACGTTGAGCAGAATTGCCACCGTCGAAAGGATGTTCAGTTTTAGACCACCTTTACCAAAGCTCTCGAAGAAGCCGGGTCCTACCTGAAGACCAATCATAAAGACAAAGAGAATCAATCCAAAGTCTTGTACAAAGGTCAATACGGGGATAGGTCCTGTAAATTTAATGTGACCTGCAAGGATTCCTACAAACAACACAAAGGTAACGCCAAGCGAAATACCTCCAAATTTAATTTTGCCAAGGTAGATACCCAAGGCGATGACAATAGAATACAATAGCATAATATGGGCTACCGTATCCTGCTTCTCTGCCGAAAAAATATCAATTAACCAGTCCATAAGTATTATTTATTCCGTGCAAAGGTAAGGATTAAAAGGCATATTAGCTAATCTTTTATGACGAATTTTAACCATACCTCCGTTTTTGTTTGTAGTTAGCTCTTTTCTTTGTAATAAACGGCCTTCTTCATGGTAAAGGTGTTTATATAAGGAGTTTTTCTCTTAATATTAGATGAATCCTTAAAAGAGTGTCTTCTATTCTTTTTTGTTTGATTCTTTCAATGATTGGGATGAGGCTTTTAGTTCCCTTTTTCTTCCCAATCATTGAAAGTTTTTACCTTTTTAATAGATAATGATACGCTGTGCCTTATTACCATTCACTTGAATAAGATAAACACCCTTATTCCATGAAGAAGCATTCAGATTGTATTCATTGCCCTGTGCGGAAAGCGAATGAACGAGCTGTCCGCTTGGTGTGAAGACACGTACGTTGAGCTGTTTAGCACCAGCAAGGAAGAGGTTGAACGTGCGGTCGCCAGCCTTCGTAATGATAGGAGCGTCCTTGCTTTCAGTAGTTCTGACGCCATTGATTCCGTTGGTCTGCTTCTCTTTTAGTACCTGCTTTAGACCCGCGTAGGCATCAAACTTGCCCGCACCCCACTGTACTGGGTCGCCTGTTGATGTGACAAAATTATCCTTACGAGCAGTTTGCTGAATAATACGTAACACGTCTTTAACGGTCAGACTTGGGTTAGCTTCAAGCCAGAGAGCGATGCCACCAGCCACGACAGGCGTAGCCATTGAGGTGCCGAGCGACTGGTGCCAGTAGTAGGTCTTCTGTCCTTTCTTCAATCTGCCCTGCAGTGCGCCGTCATCATAGTCCATATCTGGATTCTCTACAGCGTATGTGTTCACGGAAGCGATGACAGTGGCACCTGGTGCACACACGTGCGGTAGGTTCCTACCGTCGCCCAGCGTACCGAAAGACGAGAATTGTGACACCTCGCCAATGGGGTAGAGCTCTGTCTTTTTTCCACCGTTGAAGCTGTATAGATAGCCGTCAAGGGACGGAATACGGTTGCGCACGTTATAGCTGCCGACAGTGATGATGTTTGCCGCACAGGCCATATCGCTGATTGTTCCGTTGCGTGAACCGTTCACATAGCCGCTCTGGCGGTTGGAATCGAAATAGATGTTCTGTGCATCAGTATACACCTCCACGCTCTGTCCGGCTTTCTTGCTTGTTATTTCCATTGCGAGCTTATAGGTTCCGTCCTGGTTGGTCAGCTGGTTGTCGCTGGTCATCACCTCTGCAAAGACATAGTAGCGGCCGGTCTCCGAATCAATTTCAGAAGCCGCAGAGACATATCCGTCGAAGGCCTTGGCAAAAGTCTTGTTGACAGCCTTGCTGTTGGTAACATACTGGTCGTCCGAAGCACAGATGATAGTTCCGCCTTGCGTATTGTGTGGAACGGAAATGCTGAGGACAGGGCGGTTGTTCTGCTTTGTATTGACCACGACGATGCGGAACTCAAACTCCGTAGAGTCCTTGCCGTAGGCAGCTATCTGTCCGTTTCGGAAGTTGTAGTAAGTCTTTGAACCCATTTGCATCGTATCAGGCTCAGACGGTGTGAGGAAGGTCTTTACTGTTTCACGGCTGTTCCGAACTTCTTCTTCAGTGCAATCGGCATCTCGCCCTCGTTGCCAGCTGCCACACAGATGATGGCCTCTTTGCCCTGCTGTGATAGGAATCTGTTCATCACACTTGTTGAATCGTGAGCACCGATGTTACTGCCCAGTGAGAGATTGACGACACAAGGCTTTGGTTTCTGTCCCGATGTTCGTGCATACTCGATGGCATCCTCTATGCCCAGTGCTATGTATAAATCGTTCAGACCACCGCAGGAAGCCACGAGCTCAGCCTCCGTAGCTAAACCATAGAAGGGGTTCGGACCGTTTGTCAGCTGCACTTCGTAGCTGCCTTCCTGCTTTGCATAGGTAATGTTGCCCTTGTATCCGCCTGCCATAATACCCGTCGTGTGCGTACCGTGTACAGAGGTGTAGGAGTCAGTTTCAAAGGTTTCCAGGGCGTATGCATTGTCGCGCTGTGTCATTGTGTCGAGTATGGCCTGTGGGTAATATTTGTTATAGAGATAGCCTTTTGTGCTGCTCTGGTCGGAAGTAATCTTTCCTACATAGGCAAATCGGCTCGTGCCGTCAGGCTTGAGGAAGTTGATATGGTTCGGGTCGATACCTCCGTCGACCACTGCTGCCACGACTCCCTTTCCAGTGTATGCCCGTGGAAGCTCGGCACCCTGGTGTATTTTGTCGACACCAGTCTCCTTTCTCACGATGTCCATCTTCTGGTACATACGGCGTGGGAGTTCCATACGACGGACAGCCTTCAGCGCAGAAATACGCTCGACGTCAGTCAACGGTAGCACAACGATGGCGATATCGCCACGCATTCTGAGCACCTTCACACCTTGCGCCTCTAACTCTGCACGGCTGCCCTCACCCTTGAGTTCAACCATTGCCATAATGTTTGTAGGAGTAGTCTTTGGTTGTTCTACCGAACGTGTGCGGCTGTTGTAAGTTGGGATAGAGGTGTTGCGGAGCTTGAAGAGTTCCATCTGGCTTTGCAGGTCGAGTTTTGACTGACCGAAAGCAGTCCCCACCATACATAAGGAGAAGATTGTGAGTAGAAATTTTCTCATTGCTTGTTGATTATAATTTTATCGTTAATATTTTCTTTTAACCTTGTTTAGACGCTTCTATGGTGTAAAAAAGAGTAGGTAAGTCCTACTTCACACATAGTATTTCTTGTTAATGGGTAACCGCGTAGAGTTTATGGGTAAACACATAGAAGATTAAAGGTTTTCTTCTTTCGCAGTACCTTGTCTGGTCGATCGTTTTGCAGGATGATTCTCATACCAGACAGTCTGCTGATAGTTAGCTGTCTTAGAAAGGAGTTGCAAAGATAGAAATAAATCACAAGATGATAACACTTTTTCTCATTTTTTTGCACAATAAACATCTAAGCGAAACTGAAAAACACATAACTCGTTGACTTTTTCACCTGTTTATTTGTTCACTTACGTCATCTTTACTGGACGAGTTGATGCTTAGCACATGTCGTGCTGATGGTAACACCAATGGTGCTAAGGCTTAACACGTTGATTTTTGTTACAGAAGGCAAATCTTAATTGACACTTCATGGGCTTATACAAAACATTCCCCTTGTTTGTTGCTGAATACTTATTCTGCAACAAGCAAGGGGAATGTCAATTAGTTAGCTATTATTTACTTAACGCTTACCTTTGCTGCCTTGTTTCCTACACGTACAATGTAAGTACCACGACCGAGAGGGATGCGGCTGCTATCGTCAGCAACCTTACCCTGGTAAACGAGCTTGCCATCGATTGAGTAGATAGCGACTGTGCTATTCTGTGCACCAAGAACGCTGATTGCACCGTCGAGGAACTGAATCTTAACATCCTTATCTGCAGTTACTGCATCAATACCAGTTGCAGGTGTGAATGTGATGTAGTTTGTATAGATAAGAGCATTAGGGAAGTTATCGTTCGCCATCACACAAACAAGGTTGGTGAATGTCTTGTCAAGCTTCAATGTGGTAACACCATTCTCAAGTGTGTACTCCTCATTTAGCTCTAACTTCTCGCCTCGCAACTCGCCATCTCTATATGTCACATTACCGATGAACCAGTGATAGGTTGTCATCTCACCTCCTACGACAGCCTCAGAGCTGAGGTCTACCTTACCATTAACGCACTTAACGTCGATTGGTGCCTGAAGGTTGTAAGAGTATCTATTAAATGGTTTACCGTTATTGCTTGGCAATGGCATTGTAGAGAACTTCAGACGGTTACCAACGACATTGAGAACTGTAAGGTTGGTATTCTTAGATACGTCAACCTTTGTCAACTTGTTGGCATTCAACCACAACTGCTCCAGCATAGGAAGCTTGTCAAGTGACACGCTTTCAAGGTCATTATCACTCAAGTCAAGGTTCCAAAGCTTAGGGTTGTTAAGCTTAATTTCCTTCATCTTGTTGCTTGAGAGGTATGCAATACCAAGGTTTGGTGCTTGTGACAAGTCGAATGTCTTAATCTTATTACCCGTTAGTGAAATGAAGTTAAGATTTGGGAAAGCTGACAAGTTAATGTCAGTCAACTCATTTCCTTCAAGGTTCAAGTCGGTAAGATTTGGTGCTGCAGGGAGCTTAATTGAGGTCAGTCCGGCACGAGTTACAGCAATGAGTTTTGCTTCCTTCAAACCAGTGAGGTCTACATCAGTCATATTAACATTTGCAACACTGAAGACTTTCACCTTATCATCAGCCTCAGCAACGAGTACACGTACCTTTGTGTTCGTCTTTGATTTAGCTTGGAAAATCTTATATTTATCTCCAAGTGTGTACTGTGTGACATTTCCATTGCCACCCCACTCGAAGTAAACAGACTTACCAGGAATATAGCTTGCAAGAGACAATACTACGCTATCAGTCTGGTTAACAGTAGTAAAGGAAGCCAACTCGTATTTAGGGAAGGCGATAGGATGAACATTAGTAGTCTTGAAGACGTTCTGTCCTTCGAAATCAGGATAAGCAGGATGTGTCATCTCGCAATAGATAGAGTCAAGTGCGAGGTTGGTGAACTTAGCTGAACCATTGGTGATGGTGTAGTCCTTGCCCAACTGTAATGATGAGCCATCTTTCTTCTTCCATACAAAGTTAGTTGTAGCACCATTCTTTGTAATATTCTGTTCAGAGAGATCAATACCTGGTGAAGAGGTTGAAATCTGCAATACGTGCTGTGGTGCATAGATAAAGTTACCACGAGTCAAGCCGAAGTCGTTAGGCATGTTTGCCAATGTGAAGTAGTTACCACTAACATTCAACTTCTTGATAGGTGCTACTGGTGGAATCTTCACCTCTGTCAACTCATTGTTTGAAACGTTTACATCCTCTATAAGTTCGCTGTGGTTGAGAAGAAGTCGAGTGAACTTATTGTGAGAGATATCAAGCATACGCAAGTTGTCGGCATCCTTAAGATCCAACTTATTCAGTTTGTTGTGACTTACATTGAGCTTGGTTACACCATAGATGGTATTGAAGAGCAATGAGTCAATCTGATTGTAGCTTACGTTGATATCAGACAACTTACTCTTATTGAAGTAAGATGATGGACCACGGAGGTCAACACGTCTAAGCTGGTTTTGAGAGAGGTCGAGCTTTTCAAGCTTATTGTTGTAAGAGAGGTCGATAGTAGTAAGATTTGCTCTCTTCAATGTAAGCGTACGAAGCTCTGTGAGTGCAGAGAGGTCGATGTTGTCAATGTACTGGCCATCAGACTCAAGACTTGTTACGTACTTATCCTGTGGAACATATACGATAATGTCTCCAGCACCAGTGCGTGTAGTCACGATATTGGCTGTAGCTGGGCGCTCATCCTTGATCTGGAATGGAGTAGTATTACCATCGCCTAAGTCAACCTTTACAGTTACAGGATTAGCTGCTGTAGCACCAAGGATACCGACAGACATCTTCAGAGGAGAACCAGCGTCGCCAAGACTTGCGAGCTGAATAGCCTTCACGTCCTTACCAAACTCTGCAACAGTCTTCACACGGAAGTTTTCTGTGCGGATAGGATAGTCTTTGAGGCGGCTATTATTGAACTGAACAAAGACTTCTTCATCAAGTTCTTTCTTCAAAGTAACCTTACCATTCTCGTAAGAATAATAGCTGTCATCTAACTCAACAGGCTTTGTTGGGTCTGCCTTTGGAACACGGAAGAGTCTTGCCTGTGTAGTTGTTTTTGGACGAAGCACACGATTACTAAGGTCGATGACATCACCTACCTTATAAGTATCGTTCAACTCCATAGGGTTTTGCTCGTGGTAATACTCAAACCAGTTGCCTGGCTCTGGCAATGTAGCAAAGTCCATATAGTTGTATCGTACGTTAACACTATAGAGTATTGGGTTCTGACTAACGTCAAGTTTTCTCAAGAGGTTACGGTCACAAGAGAGTGTGAAGAGCTTTGGATTGTTTCTTAAGTTAAGCTCTTTAAGATTATTACCACCACAATAGAAGTAGTAAAGTTCAGGACAATGAGATACATCAATGCTCTCAAACTTCACGTCTGTGTTGACTGTACCTGATGAGTGAGAGATGTACAGCTGCGTAATCTTAGGGTTGTTGCGAAGGTCAAGCGTCTTTATACGAGAGTCACCCACGTTGAGAATCTCCAATGCTGAGTTCTTTGAGAGGTCAACACTTTCCACGCTTGTCATGTCAAGGCTCAAACGCTGCAGATTTGGACAGCCTGTTGGGTCTGCTACCTTAAGGCCGATAGTGTGATAAGCATCAAACGAACGTAGCTTAGGGAAGTTCTTAAGGGTGAAGTTTGGAGAGATATGTCCAATCTGTGGTACTTCCAAAACTATGAGCTCAGGCATCTTTCCAATCATCAATGGAGTTGTGGCAGAGAAAGGGTTATCCTGCAAATAGATAACATTCAGACTCTGTAAACGGTCGATATTGAGGGATGTTAAGACGTTATGCTCTAAGTTCAACACTTGTAGCTTTAAGTTAGGATTAAACTCAATCTTGTCAATCTCATTACCAGAAGCATTGAAGAAATAGAGATCGTTTGGGTCACCTGAAATCGTTACCCAGCCTGCATCTGTTACAGCATTTGTACAGAGAGTACCTTTGATAGCCAGTTCGCCTTTGTCATTCTCAACAATGGCTTTCTGAATTTCGACTTCGGTGTCACCTGATCCATAGTCGATGTAGACATTAGCCTTGTCAGATTTAGAACCTAACACAAAAGAAACTTGTGCTGCCACACCTGTGTTCTTTGCCTTTTCAGGCACATTCGTATGGAACTTTATCATCCATTCATCTTGCGCATGAGCAGCAAGCGAGCTCCATAACATAGCCATCACTAAGAGGAGAAATGATGGCAAAAAAGTAATTTTGTGCTTCATATAATTAAAAATATTATTGTAATCTGATTTTATAGCTTGTGTTTACTTATCGTATTCCCAAGGATTAGGAGTGTTATTCCTATCCTTTGGGAATATTATTCGATACATATTAAGCCTTAATAGATAACGATACGTTGTGCCTTACCGCCATTTACTTGAATCAAGTAAACGCCCTTGTTCCATGAAGAGGCATTAACGTTAAGTTCGTCACCTTGTGCAGAGAGCGAGTGAACCAACTGTCCGCTGAGTGAGTAGGCACGTAGGTTCAGCTGCTTTGCACCAGCAAGGAAGGCTGTGAAAGCGCGTTCGCCAGTCATTGTGATAACAGGAACTTCCTTGTCTTCAGCATATCTTACGCCATTAATACCATTGGTGTTCTTCTCTTTTAGCACCTGCTTCAAACCTGCGTAAGCGTCAAACTTACCTGCACCCCACTGTACTGGGTCGCCTGTATTAGTAACATAGTTATCTTTACGAGCAGTCTGCTGAATGATACGTATTACGTCCTTGACAGTCAAACTTGGGTTTGCTTCAAGCCAGAGCGCAATAGCACCAGCTACAACAGGCGTAGCCATGGATGTACCGAGTGATTGATGCCAGTAGTATTTCTTGCCACCTTTCTCCAATTTACCCTGCAAAGCCATATCAGAATAACCTAAGTCAAGATTCTCTACAGCGTATGAGTTGACAGAAGATATGATAGATGCACCCGGAGCACATACGTGTGGAAGGTTTCTACCATCGGCTAATGTACCGAAAGAAGAGAAGCGTGAAGCCTCGCCTTCAGGGAAATCATCTTCGTCACCTCGCTTGTTGTAACCATAAACATAGCCATCAAGAGAAGACCAGTGATTGCGTACATTGTAGCTACCAACGGTAACGATGTTCGCTGCACATGCCATATCGCTGATAGAACCATTACGTGTTCCGCTTACGAAACCATCCTGCTTATTGCTATCGAAGTAGATAAACTGTGCATCAGTGTAAACTTCAACACGCTGTCCAGGCTTCTTGCTCTTTATTTCCAACGCCAGTTTATAGTTGCCGTCTTGGTTAGTTTTCTGGTTATCACTGGTCATAATCTGCGCCATAGCATAGTAACGACCTGTTTCTGCATCTACTGCAGAAGCCGCTGTAACGTAACCATCAAACGCTTTTGCAAAGCCTTCGTTAATGATTGCACCAGTCATTGAATAGTCACCACCTGATGCGTAGGTTACAGGTTGGCCATTTGTATTCTTTGGAAGAGAGATTCTTGTAACCGCACGATTACGTCGTCCCGTATTAGTAACAACTATCTGTAACTCGAATTCTGTAGAGTCATTACTATAAGCTGCTATCTGTCCGTTACGAAGGTTAAAGTAGGTCTTGTTTCCAGAACGTAAAGTATCTGGCTGCATTGGTGTGAGGAAGGTTTTAACCGTCTCATCCGCAGCGGTAAAATTCTTCTTCAATGCGATAGCCATATTAGCCTCATTACCTGCTGCAACACAGATAATAGCATGCTTTCCTTCCTCTGCAAGGAAGCGGTTCATCACACTTGTTGAGTCGTGTACACCAATGTTACTACCTAATGAAAGGTTGATAACACATGGCTTAGGCTTCTTTCCTGATAGTTTTGCATACTGCACAGCATCATCAATACCAAGTGCAATATACTGATCGCGCAAATCACCACATGAAGCTACAAGCTCTGACTCTGTCGCACAACCATAGAAAGGATTAGGACCTGTCACTTTATAAGACCTATCGTTATCGTTTGTCTTAGCGTAGGTCATATTGCCTTTGTATCCACCCGCCATGATACCCGTTGTATGTGTACCATGGAAAGTATTGTAAGAGTCAGCGGTAAACTCCTCAATAGGGTATGCATCTTCACGGTTTGTTAAGGTATCAAGCACTACACGAGGGTAATAGTTATCGTATTGATAACCATTCTTATTCGACTGACTGGCTGTAATCTTACTGATATAACCGAAGCGTGTGCTGCCATCAGGCTTGAGGAAGTTGATATGGTTAGGGTCAAGACCGCCATCAACAATACCCGTTACGACACCCTTACCAGTGTAAGCCTGTGGAAGGTCGAGGCCTTGATGAATCTTATCAACACCAATCTCCTTACGTACGATATCCATCTTCTGATAAACACGACGTGGGAGTTCCATACGACGAACGCACTTCAAGTCTGCTATACGCTCAATATCAGCCAGAGGAGCCACGACAATGGCAATGTTACCACGTACACGCAGCACCTTTACGCCTTGTGCCTCTAAGTCTGCACGGTCGTTCTGATCCTTCAGTTCGACCATTGCCATCGTGTTCTCTGGTACACTCTTTGGGCGTTCAAACGAACGTGTACGACTGTTGTAGGTAGGAATGGAAGTGTTACGGAGTTTGAACAGTTCCAACTGACTTTGTAGGTCAAGCTTCGACTGACCGTAAGCTAATCCTACCGAACATAAACAAAATACTGTGAGTAGAATTTTTCTCATCGCTTGTTGACTATAACTTTTTTACCGTTAATAATATATACTCCATTAGGTAGTTGGGTGCCTTCTATACGCTTGCCATCAAGACGATAGACTACAGCCTTACCTTGCTTTACTGATTCAATGGCTTCAATACCATTTGTGTCGCCCTTGAGAAGGACATCCAGACGGTCGTTGTTCTTCAAATCAAACTCAAAACTTGTGCCGCCAGGATAAGATGGGTTAAGATTTGTTCCATTCAATTTTATCACCATCTTACTCATGTCATTTCCGTTTGCAACAAGCATGAAATGATTGTCGTCAGCTGAGAACATCACAGTATTTTCACCTGTCTGCATCTTTACCATCGAACGGTCAGAACGATAGAAACTCAAACCATAGTTCGCAACGCTGATGTCGTCAATGACGACCGTTGCTTTTTGGTCACGTACAATAGCAGATGTTTTAACCTCGATAGTCATACCTTCGGTTAGTCTTATCTCGTATGCTCCTTCGTAATTAGCTGTTACAGGAGTGCCATTTGCTTTGATAGACTCAATCTTACAACCGCTATTAGGCTTTATTTGAATGAGGTTATTCTTCTCTCCTAACTCAATATTATTACTGCCATCCTTAAGTGTTATCACCTTATTATTATAGCTTGGACCCTCATAAGCGGTGATATTTTCAGCCTTATCAACAGTTAGAACAGCCTTTACAGTAGCATATTTATGTGCTTGAATATCAAAGACAAGATTGTCTTTCACATAGCATTCGTAGGTACCATATATCGTAGTGGCAGCTCCATTAACCTTGAAAGCATCTAAAGCATAGTTGCTTTGGTCGAATTTCAATGATAGCTTGGTGCCTGCTTTGAGTTTAAAGTCAGCATCGTTGTAGTTCTTAACTTCCACACCATCAGCCATTACCTTTGAGATAACACCCTTTGCTTTCTCGTCAGTAAAGTTGAATTTAACAGGATAAGATACGTTTGGATAATCGGCTTTAATGTCAACAACACAGCCAGCGGTCAGCGTGACAAAGTATTGACCACTTGAAGGAGTAACGTCGTTACCATCAAGTGTCACCTTATATATAGGGGCATCACCATAATTAGCATTGGTAATTACAAGTGTTTTCTCGGTATTAGGAATCCATTTAACTGTGTTTTCACCATTTTGTAACTCTACAGACGTGCGTGATTCATTGCGTGACACCCTCACTTTTGAGGCATTATCAACGTTTACAGTACATGAACCTGTGCGAGCTTTAGCTAAGTCAGCACTTTTAACGGTGAAGAGCTTATTATTGTCTGCATCCGAAACATAGATGTTGCAACTGGTTAGATTATTAATAGTCTGTGGTGCAGAGTTCTCATTATCAATCGTCTTGAGAACGCTCTTTAAGTAATAACCTTGTTTTGCCTCAATGGTTAAGGCACCATATTGGGGCACAGTTATTTCATTTGTTCCGTTAGCAAGATTGACAACGGGCATGTAATTTACTTTGACTGAAACTCTGTTGATATCATCAATCCTGACTTTTACAGTCGTGTCAGCCTTTACGTTTACTGACGAGAACGCCAGTAGCACTAAGAAAATAAAATAGTAAACCTGCTTCATATATACATATTTATAGTTAATCAATTGTCGGATGTAACACTTTTTCTATGGTATCTGCACGTATGGCAGAAGATATTTTAAGAGGAATTGATGAGTAAAGACTCTTACAGGTTATTCGTCCTATTATATATCTGCTGCAAATATAAATATTATTTATAAAAGAAACAATCTTTTTGCGATTAAATTTATACTCTAAATCATAATTAGTCTTATTTCTTTCTATTTCGAATAAAAGAGTACATAAAACACTTATAATTATAAATGTTTGTGGATTTCTGTCTATGAAAGGGTTGAATAGGTATATGGATGGGTAATAGTGAGATATGGTTTTCGAAAGAATATACACAGAAATGTAAAGAAGTAGACAAAATAAATGGGAATATCTTAAGATAATAAAAGATGTTAGGAAACAATACCAATGTAAGAAGAACTATACATTTTATGGTCTAATGATTGATTGGGGTTTAATAACAATAGCATATTTATTTCGGAGCAATAAGTCTTCTTAGTCAATAGGGATGAGTAGGATTTGTGTAAAACAAGCCGCTTCTAATCAGAAATTGAATCTACTTTGATAGCAAATAGCAATGTGATTAGCCCTTAGCACCATTGGTGCTAACCAATAACACGATATGTGCTAAGCATCAACACATCTATTAAAGACGAAAAGTAAGGGATATTAAGGCTATTGTTAAAAGGATAGTAAGTCGCTTATGTTTAGCAGATATAGGAAATATTTATAGGACAGAAACATAAACATACAATGCAGATTATGCGCTAAAAACTAACAGGAGGGATTAAATCCTACTTTTATATATCTGAAAATAGCTGTTTTAAGCTATCTCCTCTCTTCTAAAATAAACTCAAATGGAATTATGATTTTTGCTTTTTGGACGCAATAAACCTTACGGACCAATTTACAAACACATAGCTGGTTCACCCATCAATTAGTCAACTTGTTAGCTTGTAACAACAAGGTTGTCAACAGAATATATAACTGGTTTACTCGTCAACTTGTCAGCTTGTAACTTGTCATCTCGTTAGTTTGGTGCAAAAAGCAGTCAACAGAACACATAACTTGTTTACTCGTTCAACCCGCCAACTTGTTATCTTACAAGAATAAATCAGTTAACAAAACACATAACTTGTTTACTCGTCAACCCGTCAACTTGTTAACTTTCCACCCTTATAACGTAATTTCTCCTGATCCAAAGCAGCGGTGATGCTGCTCATCATAGACAACACAGAATTGTCCGGGAGCAACGCCGTGGATGCTTTCAGCAGAGTGAATGATACACCTACCGTCCGACAACTGTTCAACAGTTGCGGAATGGTACTCAGGTGTGTGGCGAATCTTGAAGGTAATCTTCTCAGGTAAAGTTGTGATACCTTCTGTCAAGAAGTGGAAATCATGGAGCGGGAAATCTTTTTTGTAGGCTGTAGCAGGGTCGTAGCCATGACTTACGTACAGGATATTTTTAGTTACATCTTTCTTGATGACGAACCAAGGGCCACCGCCAAGACCGAGCCCCTTTCGTTGCCCGATGGTATGGAACCATAGTCCTTTGTGTTCGCCAATTTTCTTTCCCGTTTCAAGTTCGATGACGTCGCCCATCTGTTCGCCTAAATAGCGGCGTACATACTCATTATAGTCGATATTTCCAAGGAAGCAGATTCCCTGCGAATCCTTACGTCGTGCATTAATGAGATTCTCTCGTTTGGCAATCTCTCGCACCTCATTCTTCTCATAGTGGCCGATTGGGAAGATAGCTTTCTTTAGCTGCCAGTCGTAAATCTGTGCTAAGAAGTCGGTCTGGTCTTTTACTGGATCAGGACTTGTGGTGAGCCATTTACGCCCATCAATCCATTCGGTCTGTGCATAATGACCCGTCGCAATGAGGTCATAGTCATGTCCCATCTTCTCGTCAAAAGCCCCAAACTTTATCAGTCGGTTGCACATCACGTCCGGATTAGGCGTAAAGCCAGCCTTTACTTTCTCCATGGTGTAGCGTGTCACCTGGTCCCAATACTCCTTATGGCAGTCGATGACTTCCAACTTACAGCCAAAGCGGCGTGTCACAAGTGTAGCCATCTCAAGGTCTTCCTCAGAGTTGCAGTCCCAGTCTTCCTTCTCTTCCGGTCCTATTTTGATATAGAAACAGTCTGGATGCAGCCCTAATCGTGCAAACTCATAGACGACAACCGAGCTGTCAACACCTCCAGAAAGGAGAACGGCAATACGCTTACCTTCGAGTTCCTGAATATTCATCTTTACAATCTTTCCTTCTTTCTTATTCTTTTGTTCTGACCTTCTCGTCAGCTGTTTTCTTTTTATGTGCTACCTTCATTCTATCGAATCCCATACCATAAACACCATTTACGGCACCCTGTGACACAAAGGCGTTAGGGTCTATCTCGTCAATAACCTGATAGATAGAGTGCGCTTCAGAACGGCGTGCGATGATAAAGAGCATTCCCACTTTCTTACCCGTGTAGAATCCGCGTGCTTCGATAACCGTACAGCCGCGGTCAACATCGTTGTTAATGGCAGAACCAATCTCTCCCCAGTGTTCAGAAATGACAAAGAACTGCACCGAACCACGCATACCATTAATAAGGTAGTCCACGACATAGGTCATTACGAAGAGAACAATGTATCCGTAGATAACCTTTTCCCAATTCTCCAAAACGAGATAACTGGAGGTGATGATACAGAGGTCACAAGCAAGGATGACACGTCCGAGTGACACATCACGATACTTATGAATCATTGCCGCAATCACATCCGATCCGCCTGAACTGGCATTATACTGCAAGGCGATGCTGACTCCGACACCTAACAATACACCACCCACCACGCAGGCGAGGAAAGGCTCGTCGGAAAAGAGCGGATGTCCAGCAAAGACTTCGCGCAGAATCGATGTTGTAAAGGCGAACACTAAGACGGCAAAAATGGTCCTGACACAGAATTTCCAACCCAATATCTTTAATGCGACAAAGAGCAATATGCCGTTGATAGTGAGATAGGTATACTGTACAGGGATGTCAAGACCCCATTGAATGACAGATGCAATACCGGCAATACCGCCGATAGTGATTTGATGAGGCAATAAGAATGCACACCAGCCGAAGCTGCCGATGAGCATTGCCAATGCAATCATCAGAAATTCGCGTACATCTCTAAACTTGTTTTTTCTTTTTCTTACCATGTGTTTATCAACCATTAGTAATTTGCAAAGTTAGTGAAATTATTGTGAATGTCAAGTGAATAGCATTTTTTTTTGTGAACAAATCTGATATCTTTCGGATGTTTTTAGTATTTTTGTATCTAATATTTAATTTGTTATTAAATGGTAGAATTGTTTTCTGCAGACGGATGGTTAAATCAATCCATTGTATCTGTCAATTATTTTATATGGTCTTATATCCTTGTTGCCGCACTCATTATTTGTGCGTTATGGTTTACGTGGCGGACGCGTTTCGTACAGTTTCGCATGGTTGGCGAGATGGTTCGTTTGCTGACGGAATCGACAGGTACGCATGATAAGGGCGAGAAACATGTCTCATCTTTTCAAGCTTTTGCCATCTCGATTGCCTCTCGTGTGGGAACGGGAAACCTTGCAGGTGTGGCAAGTGCCATAGCCATTGGTGGTCCTGGTGCTGTCTTTTGGATGTGGGTCATAGCTCTCTTGGGTTCTGCGACAGCCTTTATTGAGTCTACGCTTGCCCAACTTTACAAGCGTCGTCATGCCGACTCGTTTATTGGTGGACCCGCTTATTATATTCTGCATGGAATGCATTGTAAATGGATGGCGAAGCTCTTTGCAGTACTGATTACGATGACTTTCTGTATGGCTTATGTTTCCATACAAAGCAATACCATCTGTGGTGCAATGGAGAAGGCTTTTTCGATTAATCCGACATGGATGGGTATCGTTCTTGCAGTCTTCTCTTTAGCAGTTGTCTTCGGTGGTATTCAGCGTATTGCTAAGGTAAGTAGCGTACTCGTTCCGCTGATGGCAGTGAGTTATGTTCTCCTTGCTGTGGTGATTATTGTAATGAATATCCAACTCATTCCTCATGTCTTCTGCCTTATTATTGAGAATGCTTTCGGCTTTGAACAGATTGCAGGTGGTGGATTAGGAGCGACGATGATGAATGGTATTAAGCGTGGATTGTTCAGTAATGAGGCGGGTGAGGGTTCTGCACCTAATATTGCTGCAACCGCATCGACCACTCATCCCGTGAAACAAGGACTTATCCAGTCGCTCGGTGTATTCACAGACACGCTTCTCGTTTGTAGTTGTACTGCTTTTATTATTATCATTAGCGGACTTTATACCAGTAATTCTGAGTCGGGAATATTACTTACTCAGGCAGCGTTAGAGAGCGAAGTGGGTACGGCTGGACCTGTGTTTATTGCGATAGCTATTTTCTTCTTTGCTTTCAGTAGTATTATTGGAAACTATTATTATGGTGAGACCAATGTGCGTTTCTTGACCGACCGTCCTTCAGCTATTTTCGTTTTGCGTGTGATAACAGGAGGTGTAATGGTTATATTTGGTGCTCTTGCCAGTCTTGACCTTGTGTGGAGTATTGGCGATTTCTTCATGGCACTCATCACAATTTGCAACCTTATAGCCATCTTTACACTTGGTAAATACGCTTTCCGCCTGCTCGATGACTATCGTAGACAGAAGCGTGCGGGCGTGCAGAGTCCCGTTTTCAAGCGAGAGACAATGCCTGATATAGCAAAAGATATTGAGTGCTGGTAATTCACAATTCACAATCTATAATTCATAATTCAAAATTCACAATTCATAATTATGATTACCGATATTAGCTGTGGTTTTTCGCTACAAGTAACGTGTTCTCTCGTCAACTACGAATTACGCAAATGATACGAATTACATTGCAATAAGCATTAGCGAAATTCGTAGTTGGTAAAAGTGAGATAGAGTTTGCACATATCATAAAGTTCAAAGCTCAAAGTTCAAAGTTCAAAGCTAATAATGGTAATCATAATTATGAATTGTGAATTTTGAATTATGAATTACCCCGACTTATTTTGCTTCGAATGATGCCATCAACAGAGAACTTGCCTGCGCCAGCGAACCATGAGAGAACGAAGATGACAAGATAGAGGAAAGGTAATTCACCTGCACTGATCGATCCACCAAACACAGTTGTGAAAGCAACTATCATGGTGAAAATCATTGGTAGTAGTGTTAAACGTGTGAGGAAACCGAAGGCAAAAGCCAACCCACACACTAACTCGCCGAAGATACTCAAACCAACAGCAATGTCACCACTCAGACCGAAGGGTGCAGGAAAGTGTGCAGCCGTTTCTGAGAAATGCTGTAGTTTGTCGAGTCCATGGCTCGCAAATGTCAATCCGAATACAAGGCGTGAAGCCAATAATAGGAGGGATGTCTTTGTACTTTCAACTTTTGGAAACAATAATTCTAAACTTTTCATCTCTTACAATCTTTTGTATTTATATATTTTTACCTTTGATGCTACTCCATTCTACCTTTAACAATATATGTGGCTTTGTATGACATGTAGCATGTGGCATCGTTACTTTAACTGCTTGCAAAGATAGGGCTTCTTTTCTATTATACCAAAAAAATCATCATAAAGATAGTCGAGAACGATAAAAATACCATGTGTGTGGTATTTGTTAATTACCATTTTTGTGGTACTTTTTTATGTTTTTATAGCTAATAAGCTAAAAGTCATATAGATAGGATAGGGTATTATTTATTTTTAAAGCGGAAAAAATCATTATATTTACCTATTAGAAAGGCTGAAATATGTTTACAAAGAAATGTTTTGTAATGCTATCTTTTGCATGATAAATAGTGATTTTTGTTGCCTTTGCAAGTCGCTTGTAATCAATAAATTATAAGAGAGCGAAATTAAAGGTGCTTAGTTGGACTCTTAAAGGGCGTTAGTTAGACCTCAAAAGGGCATCTTTTGCAAGCCAAAAGAGCGTTAATTCAAAGCTAAAAGACGGTCTTTATTTTTGAGGTTATGAATTATATTACAAAGTTAAGAATAATGCTTGTGTTGTGTTAAAAACTCTTTTATCTAAGCAGACTATATCATCTATTGGAACCCCCTGCAAAAATAAAGGTTTTCTTGTTTTTTTATACTCATGTTAGGTTGTTAATCGGGTTAAAATACTCTAAAAATTAATCTCTTTTTATGGGAGATATATGATAAATGTAGTATCTTTGCACCGCTTTCGAGCACTTGACTAAAATAAATATCAAGCCACGTAAAGAGTTTACCCACAAATATATAGGAAAACGGATAACAAAAATTTGTTCCATATTATTGCGCTCAGACGAGCATAAACGTAATTTAGAACAAAGAAGATAACTATTATAAAAAAGTATGAAAAAGAAGTATTTTTCGCCTGCTATCAATGTGTATAACATTGTAGAGGCAGAGACGATTTTGGCAGATTCATGCACTAAGACTCAGTTCGTTACCGATGTTGAGAAATCAAGAATACTGCCTGATGAAGAATTGGATGGTGAGACTTTTACTCCATCAGGTGGCTCAACTTCAGTAGCACCATAACAAACCTAAGAAATTAAGCTTAAAGAAATGAAATCAAGAAATTTTAGATTTGCTTTGATGACCGGCTTCGCAGGCTTGGCATCATTCGTTGTGACTGCTTGTACCGATAGCGATACTGCGCAGGAAACAAAGAAAAATGTAGAGGATGGTATCAGTTTTACAGTAAGTGATGTACAAGACATATCTCTCCCATCACTTCCAATGACTAAGGCTGCATCTGTTTATGAGACAACATCAACTCCGCTTGAGGGTGATGGTGCTGAAGGGTTAGAGCTGGTTGAGACAACTATCGAGGGTGTAGACCCTGTATATATACCTGCTTCTACACGTGGTACGCTTACAACAAAGGAAAATTTCGTAACAATCAATAAGCCGTTCTATATCTTTGCTTGTAAGAATGGTGGCTCAACAGCTGATTATCTTTACAAAGAAGAGGTAAAAGCTGATGGTACTATGACAAAATGTATTAAGTGGAAGAAGAGCGAGGCTAATTCATTGAAGTTCTATGCTGTTCATCCAGCTGTGTCAGACAATAATCAGAAGATTACAACAACTTCTGGTACAAACCCTATCGTTAAGTTCAGTCCTAACGATAATGTACAGCAGCAGACTGACCTTTTGGTGGCTACGACAGACAACTTTAGCTATGATGATTATGTAAACCAGAAAATTCCTATCAAGTTCTCACACGCTACAACTGCTATTCAGTTCAAGATAGGTAACGATCTCTCTTATAATCAGGAGGTAAAGAAGATTGAAATTCAAAATGTTTACGGTGAAGGAACATACGATGTCGCCACCAAGTCATGGACTGTTGGCACAACAAAGAAGAGCTATACGCTTGAATTGAACCCAATGGTCTCTACTGCACAGAACCCTGGAACAGTGATGAATGGTGGTGATGGTCTTTTCTTTATGATTCCTCAGACACTTCCAGACGATGCTAAGGTGAAGATTACCTTTGCAAGTGGTAAATATTGGGAAGGCAAAATAGGTGGAAGTGGTAAGTCTTGGGCTGAAGGAACTACTAAGACATATACCATTTCAAACTCTAAGGACCTCTCTGACCGTGACTTCACACTTAGCATTACACCAACAAACGGAACAGAAAGGGAGTACAATCAGTTTGACATTCCTTTTACTGTAACCAGCTATAGTCGCTTGAAAGGCTATTCAGGAAATACTCGTGACAAGGCAGAACCATGGAAGGTTGTAAGCTATGAGGTCAGCACGGATGGTACGAACTGGTCTGCTGCAACAACAACCAAGCCAGAGATGGTAACAGCAATGACTGAGAGTGGTAATGGTGGTACATCTGGTGAAGTAGGTAATCTTAAGCTGACCAATGATTATAAGGACTATGCCCAGATTCGTAACCAGGAGTTAAAGGCTGCAACAGAGGTTACAGAGCGCAAGGACTTATCTATTATAAATGGTCGTCAATATACCGCTAACTGCTATATCGTATCAGCTCCTGGTAAGTATAAGTTCCCATTGTTTTATGGTAGTAGTCGTGTGAATGGTGAACCTAATGGTTCTGGTTCGGCAGGAGATGCTATGATGGCTATCAGGAATAACACAAACAGTGCAAATGCTTTGAAGTGTTTTCATGGAGGTATAGAACAAGGCGCATACGGCTATCAGATACCTTACGCTGACATTCATCAGTGGGTATATGGTGCTAAACTTCTTTGGGAGAGTAAGAAAGACCTTGTGAAGGTAACAGCCACAAATCGTAATGGGCATACACAGCCACATGAAGGTGGTAGAGATATTTATGTAGAGTTTGATGTAAATAAAGATAATATTGAGACAGGTAATGCTATCATTGCAGTAACTCTTAATAACAAGGTTGTATGGTCATGGCATATCTGGATTACAGGGAAAGAAGTTGCTGACGTAAAGTCAGGTCACTTCCTTAGCGAGCCTATTGGCTTTGTTCCAACGAAGTGGATGCGTACTACTTACAGACAGAACCGCTACGTGAAAGTAACTGTTAAGCAGCCACGTTCTGGTAAGACAGCATCAGTTGTGTTCACACAGAAGCCACATGAGGAGGTTCCAGAGGGGCAGGCAATGCATTATCAGTGGGGACGTAAGGACCCATTCTGGCCTGGTATGGATGGCTTGACAGCATCAGAAAACAAATTCGATGGTGGTATCTCTCTTGCAGAATCTGTACAGGAACCAAGACTGATGGGCCGTCCACGCCACTTAGAGTATGTATTTACTTCAGTAGCAACATACTTTGGTGGTACTTGGGATTGGAATAATAACCCTGCTTATACCAATTCTTATCTCAACCTTTGGGATGCTAACAATGAAACAGGTTATGGATATACAGGTCCATTCGTGAAGACTATCTACGATCCAAGTCCTGCTGGCTTCCATGTTCCACGTACAAGCCAGTTGAGTAAGGTTGGTAATGATAAGTATGTTGTGACTCCTAAGATGGGATATATGGACCCTGAATTTGTGTCTGATGGGGCAAAGACTCCAGATATTGGCTACTATTGGACGAGTGAAAAGAGCTTTATTAATAAAAATGGTACAGACGCTGCATTCTCAATCTTTGGTATTACGGATGCAAATAGTAAGATCCAAGTAGACGGAAAGAATAAAATTGTTAATCCATCAATGGCTTACTGTGTCCTCCCAATCAAGGAATAGTCTTTTAACTAAATAATTATAGTAACTTGTTTTACTATATTTCATAAAAAAGCTGCAGTCGTAATGGCTGCAGCTTTTTGCGTTTAAGGTATGGGATGAGAAAGATATTGAGTTTTACGTTTCCTGTCACTGTTGTCATTCTTTTTAGAAACTTAAGACACTATCATACAACGATATAGCCTTGAATGTTAAAAGTGATAGGAAATTATAGCTGTCCGCTAAAACTTTAATAGCATATATTTTCTTGCGGAATTTCCTTTATATAGGCAATTTTGCATTTATTTTTTTATTTATTAGAAATCCTTTATCAGTCTATACATAGGACGAAACTATTAGATGCTATCGTAAGAAGTTCCCTTTTGCTTATAACCTTTGTTTTATAGGCATCCACCATCCCCATTATTAGGTATTTACATGTTAAACGCTTTTTATTCTGTATTTTTTTCATTACCTTTGTTTGTTCAGATGTGGACAAGTATAACGAGTAGACGAGTAGACGAGTGAACGAGTTGCTTGCTAAGAAGACAAAGTAACAGATGAACATTAAGTTGACGAGTAGACGAGTAGATAAGTTGTTTGCAGCAATAAATACAACAGGCAGAAGTAATCATAATTATGAATTATGAATTCTGAATTGTGAATTAAAATAGTAATCATAATTATGAATTATGAATTATGAATTTATGAATTATTGAATTTCTGAAATTATCAAAGCTATGAAGTTATCAGAATTAAAGACGG
>CAKMOD010000011.1 GCA_927910885.1 uncultured Prevotella sp.
TTTTTATCTTCACCCTAACCATATATCTGTTGCAAAGATAAGAAAAAATAGGCAATTTCTTATTTTAAGGTTCTTAATTCTCAATAATTATGACTATATTTGCACTTTGAAAATATAGACAAACGGTTGAATCATATAAGAAATTTCTGCATTATTGCCATATTGACCATGGTAAATCAACCTTGGCGGATCGTCTCCTTGAATATACTCAGACGATAAAGATTACTGGTGGGCAGATGCTCGATGATATGGATTTGGAGCGTGAACGTGGTATTACTATCAAGAGTCATGCTATCCAAATGGAGTACACATTGGATAAGGAGAAATATATTCTTAATCTTATCGATACTCCGGGACATGTAGACTTCTCGTATGAGGTGTCGCGAAGCATTGCAGCGTGTGAAGGTGCATTGCTTATCGTTGATGCTACACAGGGAGTACAGGCTCAGACGATTTCTAACCTCTATATGGCTATTGATCATAACTTGGAGATTATCCCTGTTATCAATAAGATTGATATGCCAAATGCTATGCCTGAAGAGGTTGAAGATGAAATAGTTGACCTTATTGGTTGTGATCCTAAGGATATCATTCGTGCCAGTGGAAAGACTGGTGAGGGTGTGCCAGACATACTTGAAGCAATCATTAAGCGTATCCCTTCACCAACAGGTGATACCAAAGCTCCGTTGCAGGCGCTTATATTTGACTCTATCTTCAACTCTTTCCGTGGTATTATCACACTGTGTAAGGTTGAGAATGGTGTTATCAAGAAGGGTGATAAGGTTAAGTTTGTACAGACAGGTATGGAATACGCTGCTGATGAAGTGGGTGTATTGAAGATGGATATGATGCCTACCCAACAGCTCTCAACGGGTGAGGTTGGATATATTATTTCTGGTATTAAGAATGCCACCGAGGTGAAAGTGGGTGATACTGTTACCCATATTGTCAATCCTTGTGAGAAAGCTATTGAAGGATTCCAGGAAGTTAAACCTATGGTCTTTGCTGGTGTCTACCCTGTTGACCCGAATGATTATGAGGGATTGCGTACTTCTTTGGAGAAACTGCAGTTGAATGATGCCTCACTAACCTTCCAGCCAGAGAGCTCTCAGGCATTGGGATTTGGTTTCCGTTGTGGCTTCTTAGGTCTACTTCACATGGAGATTATACAGGAGCGTTTGGATCGTGAGTTCAATATGGATGTTATTACGACTGTGCCTAACGTAAGCTACATGGTATATGACAAGCAAGGAAACGAAAAAGAAGTTCATAATCCATCTGGTCTACCTGATCAGACAATGATTGATCATATTGAAGAGCCTTATATTAAAGCCTCTATCATTACCTCCAGCGAGTTTATTGGTCCTATCATGACGCTTTGTCTTGATAAGCGAGGTGAACTTATTAGTCAGAACTATGTGAGTGGAAACCGTTTGGAACTTCTCTTCATGATTCCATTGGGTGAGATTGTGATAGACTTCTATGATAAGCTGAAGAGTATTTCTAAGGGTTACGCTTCATTTGATTATCATATTGATTCATACCGTCCTTCAAAGTTGGCAAAGCTTGATATTCTTTTGAATGGAGAGCCTGTTGATGCCCTTTCAGCCCTGACACACGATAGTAATGCTGTTGTTTTTGGACGAAGAATATGTGAGAAACTGAAAGACCTGATACCACGTCAGCAGTTTGATATTGCTATTCAGGCTGCTATCGGAGCAAAGATTGTTGCACGAGAGACTGTTAAGCAGGTACGTAAGGACGTTACAGCCAAATGTTATGGTGGTGACATCAGCCGTAAGCGTAAACTTCTTGAGAAGCAGAAGAAGGGTAAGAAGCGTATGAAGCAGATTGGAAACGTACAGGTTCCACAGAAGGCATTCCTTGCAGTATTGAAGTTAGATTAAAATCAAAGGTATAAGAAAGGAAAGGAAAATGAAAGATTTGGTAAACGATACAAGAGATATAGCGCGTGAATTGGCACGTAAATATAGTACGATGACTCATGATGAGTTGGATGTACTTGAAAGTATCCTCGTGCCAATGAAATTCGCTAAAGGACAGATGATCCTCAGTGAGGGTGATGTTTGTAAGCACGTTTATTATATAGAAAGAGGTCTTATTCGCCAATTCTATTTCAAGAACGGTAAGCAGATTACTGAACACTTAGGAGAGGACAGAAGTATCTTTATGTGTATTGAAAGTCTTTTCCGTGAGGAGCCTACTAAACTACAAGTTGAGGCTTTAGAGCCAACATGGGTTTATGCTCTACCAAAACAGAAGTTAGAGCAGGTAGCACTCCATAATGTCAACATTCAGATTCTCTATCGTAAGATATTGGAAGAGAGTCTTATCACTTCACAGGTTCACGCAGACCTTGTACGTTTTGAGACAGCACAGGCTCGTTATAAGAGGATGTGTAAGCTCAGTCCACAGGTTATTTTGCGTGCACCTCTGGTTTATATAGCCAGCTATCTGCAGATGACGCCTGAAACATTAAGCCGTGTTCGTTCGTCAACATTGCTTGATGATTAATGCGTCTTTATACTAATCAAGCGTTATAAACTGTTAGAGGAGTTAAATAATTACCTACTATTCGTATTGAAAAGCGAATAATAAAAGTAAGAGGTAATTATTTAGCTCCTCTAATTAGTTTCCTTGAATAGCTCTTAATAGAATGTTGAATACATTAATGGCAACTTCAAAATACCGATGTAACCACCCTATCCTACTTCCTTAATTCTTCCACATAGTGGATAATTCTTCCTTCACTCGTAACACCTTCAACTATAATACGATAGTCTGAACGATATTCTGATGGTAAAAGTAGGCGGAAAGAGTTCCCGCGTAATGAAGGTAACCACACGGGAGTGCGTGCGTTAGGAGTGTAACCTTGTGGAATTTGATAGCCTAATGTAGTAAAAGTTTTCGTATTTGTCAGTGGCACAGAAGCTGCTTTGAAATCCCCTTTCTTCGTTGTTATAGAGATAACACCCATACCACCAATCGCTCCCCAGATTACAGTTGAGCCGCCCTTAAAGACATCTACTCTCTCAACATCAGACATCTGGATGTTGTCTAAGTCATAATCATCATTGACAAATATTCCATCTATGGCAATAGCGGCAGGTCTTTTTCCGTCCACAGCCGTCCCCCCTCGCACATAGCATTTAGCCAATTCTACTCTAACACTTGGTACTCTGCGTAACAACTCATGCAAACAAGTTGCGCCAATGCTTTCTATATCACGTAGTCCAAAGGAGAAGTCTGCCGTGCGTGCATAAGCATCAGAACGGGAAGAATAGGTAGGTCGATGACTAAAAACGTTCACCACCTCCATTTGTATACCACCTTTTGGCAAATCTAATATCGCATCTACACGAGTAGTATCATTGCTCGTCCATTCAAACGGTGGAAGCTGACCTTTATAAGACGAGAAGTCTTCTTCGTCTAAGAGCAGTTTTACCCATGATTTTCCAGCTTTTGTAAACGCATTAAGAACATATTGTGTGCCTTCTGGAAAGTCTATACCTTCAAATGAAAAACGTCCTTGTGCATCGGTTTTAGTTACAGCATAAAAACCTTTATCGGGTGAAATAAGATTTACTACACCTTCCTTTATGGGTTTATGACCAATCAATGTTTCAACTCGTCCTCGTATTACAGCCGACTTCTCGACACCAATCTTTCCTTTCTTACATTCCCCTTTAATCACGTCGGCCATTCGATATCGACTCCAACTACAGCTATCAAGCAATCGTTCTGATTCATGATTGAACAGAACCGATGCTGGTTGTTCAGGGCAATCTGCCACATCCATATCATATAATAAATGAGAAAGGATATTTGATTGTCCTGCTAAATCCTTTGGTCCAGCATATTCTACGCGTACAGATACGTCCATTGTTTCTCCCTCACGTAGGTTATCAGCCATGATAATACAAGGAACCTGACCGTCATTAGTCTTTTCTGTTTCTATCCATTTTACTGATATAGGAGACAATTCTTTCTCTGGATATAAGAACTTCAGTTTCTCGTCGACTGTGTTTAAGTTGGCATCAAGAAGTTGGAAAGAGTAAATTCCACCTTGAGAAAGACTATCATAACTCAGAATAACATCTTTATCTTTGCTTATTTTTCCAAAGTAAAGAGGGATTGAACGACAGTGTACAAATAGTCTATAATCACTGTTTAAATTATCAGAGTGATTATTAATGTTTACTTTAATATTCTTATTTAATTCATTGATAAATAGATTTATTTTAGAACTATTCTTATTTGTATTTGAAGTATTCCTATACCTTGATGGCAATAGTTTTCCATGTCCGCCAATAAAGATAGATTTAAGACTTTCATAGTGATTAAGGTTCAACATATTCTTCGTATAGCTACGTAACATATAATACCCTTTTACTACTCCCTCAGGGATATCTATATGTCCAACAAAACCTTGATCACTTCGTATCAAACGTACTCGCTTTACTACAAGATGTTCTGAATTAAGGAGTTCTACATATACGTAATGACTCATGCTATCCGTCTGATGAACTACTGCATTCACTAAGAATACACGCAAATGGATTCGTTGTCCTGCCTGATAACTCTCAGCATCCGTAAATACGTATGTCTTCTCCTGCGGAAACAATTGTACTTGCCGAAGGATACGACTCAATAATACATTGTTTGTCTGCGCATACAATGATGTGTGAAAGCATATCAGTAATATTATAAATATTAGTTTTCTCATAATAGATTAGTATCAGTAAATGAGTTCTGCAATCGATTTTCAATAATGAAAATAAGCATCTGTAGAGTTATATGCAAACTTACACAAAATTCTTAAATAATATGGTCGTAAAATAGAAAAACCATACACTATTGTATAAAAACTTAATATTCTATGTCTGTTTAAAGTATTATTCCATACTTCAAATCCCTAAACTTCTTACGTTTTAAGCATATAATACAATAGTAAATACCATCAGCACCATACGTGCGGAGCATCAACACCAATGGTGCGGAGTATTAACACATTATGTGTTTGATTATAACACGTCAATAGGAAATGGGAAGATTGAACATTTCTTGTCGTCATTATATGATGAAAAAGCTACTAATACCTAATCTAATTTGAGAGATGTTTTATTTGAGAAAACCAAAGTCATTGAGTTTGCAAACTGTACTATTAGTGCAAATAATAGTCTATTGTGGTTTATTAATCAACTTGACTTCAAAGGTTCTGCATTTATACTATCCATATTACAGAAACATTTTGTAAATTTGCAGTTCAATAGGCTGTTTCATGATATTAGCAAATATGGATTGTTGATTTAGTAATTTTACAGAGACAATAATACTGAAATAATAGCCTAAAATAACACATAGTGAAGTTTAAGAAATGATATATCCCAAGAACTTTGAGCAAAAAATTGGTTTCACGGAGGTTCGTTCACTCCTGCGTGCACGCTGTCTATCGCCTTTAGGTAAGGAACGAATAGATGCAATGAGCTTTTCTACTGATGCCACACAGGTGAATACGTGGATGGAAGAGATTAGAGAGTTTCGCAGAATACAAGAGGGACAAGACGACTTTCCTTTAGATAATTTCTTTGATGTACGCGAAAGTGTGGCACGAATCCGCTTGGAAGGAACCCACATGGAAGTGGAAGAACTCTTTGATTTGAAGCGTTCATTAGAGACAATTATTGCTATTGTGAACTTTCTGAGCCGTGGAGAGGAGACTGAACAGGGCGAAATACGTCATTTCTATCCTGCTCTTTACGATCTTGCTGATGGTGTTGCAACCTTCCCATTGCTTGTTCAGCGCATTTCACAGATTATCGATAAATTCGGTAAGATGCGTGATAATGCCTCTCCTGAACTTCTTCAGATACGTCGTGAGTTGGCTCGCATCGAGGGAAGTATCTCACGCACACTTTATGGTATCTTACGAGCTGCACAGGGTGAAGGACTTGTTGAGAAGGATGTCACACCAACTTTGCGTGATGGTCGACTGGTTATCCCTGTTGCACCAGGCTTAAAACGTAAGATTTCGGGTATTGTACATGACGAAAGTGCTACGGGTAGAACGGTATATATTGAGCCTACTGAGGTTGTAGAGGCAAATAATAAGATTCGAGAACTTGAGAATGAGGAACGAAGAGAGATGATTCGTATTCTCACCGACTTTGCAAAACAGGTACGTCCTAATGTGCGTGAGATACTCGACTCTTACAATCTTATGGCTGCAGTAGACTTTATTCGTGCAAAAGCTGAGCTGGCTCGACTCTTTAAGAGCTTTGAACCACAGGTGGCAGAGGAACCTCACATTGATTGGATAAGAGCTATTCATCCCCTACTTCAATTATCATTAGAAAGAAAGCATAATAATAAGCTAAATGCTTCATTATCTGCTGAAAATAATGATACTGATAAAGTTTCTAATGAAGTTGATAATGCACAAGATTACGACACTATATTAGAAGAAGAGAACAATACACGAAATGTTCCTTCAAGTGTTGTTCCCCTCGATATTCAACTCACAAAAGATAAGCATCTGTTGATTATCTCTGGTCCGAATGCTGGTGGTAAATCGGTATGTTTAAAGACTGTGGGTTTACTTCAGTATATGCTCCAATGTGGTCTTTCAATCCCTGTTGGCGACCGCTCAACAACTGGTATCTTTACGGATATTATGATAGATATCGGTGATGAACAGAGTATTGAGAACGACCTCAGTACCTATTCTTCTCACTTGATGAATATGAAGGTGATGATGCGTCGTGCTTCAGAGCGTACGCTTATTCTCATTGATGAGTTCGGAACTGGTACGGAACCACAGATTGGTGGAGCAATTGCCGAGTCTGTTTTACGTCAGTTTTGGCAGAAACATACTTGGGCTGTGATTACAACCCACTATCAAAACCTCAAGCATTTTGCGGAAGAACACCCTGGTACTGTCAATGGTGCGATGCTATATGACCGCCACGAAATGCGTCCACTCTTCCAGTTAGCTATCGGTAGACCCGGTAGTTCGTTTGCTATTGAGATTGCTCGAAAGACGGGAATACCAGAAGAAGTAATTCGTGATGCGTCAGAGATAGTTGGTTCTGATTATATACAGAGTGACAAATACTTACAGGACATTGTTCGAGATAAACGTTATTGGGAGAATAAGCGTCAAACCATTCACAGCCATGAGAAGGAATTGGAGAAACGTATCGGTCAATATGAAAAGGATATTGCAGCGTTAGAACAAAGCCGTAAGGAGATTCTTAATCGTGCCAAGGCACAAGCTGAAGAGATTATCAAGGAGAGCAATCGTCGTATAGAAAACGCTATTCGTGAAATCAGAGAGAAGCAGGCTGAGAAGGAAGAAACCAAGCGTATTCGTCAGGAATTAGCTGCTTACGAGGCGGGATTATTGGATGGAAGTAAGAGTGATAAGTCTGAAACCTCGAATAAGAAGAAACTAAAAAGTAGTGGATTACTCTCTGATGACGATTTTCAGAAGAAGGTTGATAAGATTAAGAGTCGTAAGGAACGCCACGAACAGCATCTGAAAGAAAAAGCAAGTAAGCAGCAAGCAGCTGCGGAAGCATTGAAGAATGCAGTGCGTAAACAGCAAGGGGGTGGACTCGTTATGGCTGGTGATTCTGTTCGTATTAAGGGGCTTACAACAGTTGGAAAGGTTGAATCAATAGAAGGGAAGCAAGCAACTGTTATCTTTGGTGGAATGAGAACCAAGATGGCTGTTAGTCGTTTGGAGCATGTTGATGCGGCAACTATTCAATCTGAACAGAAGCAATTCCAAGCATATAATTATAGTCGTGAGACACGTGAGACCATTGATAAGCATCGTAATCAGTTCCGTCAGGAGTTGGATGTACGTGGTATGAGGGCTGATGAAGCCTTAAATCAAGTGCAATACTTTATAGATGATGCTATTCTTGTTGGGGCAAGTCAGGTGCGTATTCTTCATGGAAAAGGAAATGGAATACTCCGACAGCTAATCCGACAGTACCTTGGCAGTGTTCCTAACGTCACAAACTATCGCGATGAACACGTACAGTTTGGCGGTGCAGGTATTACAGTTGTAGAACTGTGAGGCAGTCGATAAGGAAACAAGTTGACGGGTTTACGAGTTGATTCTTTTATTAGAAGACAGGTAAAGAATATAGGCAATAAATCGATAGTATAAGCGTTAGAATATTAATATGAACTACCTAAGGCTTTTACATATACTTCGCAGACAGCAACAGTATCTTCTGTTAGCTGTTGGTGTCACGTTGATGCTGACGTCATGCGGTATAGATAGAAATATTAAGAAAGGCGAAAAATACCTTTCCTTGGGCGAGTATTATGATGCTGCAACCCAATTCAAAACTGCTTATCAGCGTACATCACCTAAGGATAGACGTCAACGTGGTGAGCTGTCTTTGAAGATGGCTGAGTGCTATGAGCGTATTTCATCTTCTCAACGAGCAATAGCAGCTTATAGAAATGCTATTCGTTATAAACTGGATAATGGTGAGACGCATAAGCGTTTGGCTGATAATCTAATGAAGGAAGGTAGTTATGCGGAGGCAGTTAAGGAGTATCGCATTGCGCTTGATTCAATGCCCGACAATCAATTGATAGCTCAAGAGCTTCAGGCTGCATCAATAGCTGCAAGCGTAAAAGAGCGTGGTTCGAAGTATATTGTGAAGCGTATGGACGTGTTTAACTCACGTCGACAGGATTATTCGCCAATGCTTTTTGGTGATAAATACGAACAGCTTTACTTTACTTCTACACGAAATGAAGCCAAAGGTGATGAGGTGAGCGGTATTACTGGTGCAAAAGCTGGTGACATCTTCCTTAGTGAAAAGGATGATAAAGGCAAATGGAGTACACCGAAGGCGATAGAGTCTGCTTTGAATACTGAGGCAGATGAAGGTACACCTGCTTTCTCAGTAGATGGCAGGGAAATGTATATTACACAGTGTTTAACCGATCCAAGTAACCCTCGCTATGCTCAAATATCAGTAAGCAATCGCTCTGATGCAGCTTGGGGAAAGGCTAATAAGTTAGAAATTAGTCGTGATACGCTATCGAGTTTTGCGCATCCTGCTGTTTCACCAGATGGTAATTGGCTTTATTTCACCAGTGATATGCCAGGCGGAAAGGGTGGTCTTGACATCTGGCGTGTACGTCTGACAGGCGGCACAACAGGAGGTGTTGAGAACCTTGGAGAACCAATCAATACTCCTGGAGACGAGGAATTTCCTACTTTCCGACCTAACGGTGACCTTTATTTTTCAAGTAATGGACATGGTGGTTTGGGTGGGCTTGACATCTTTATAGCTAAGGTTGGTAGCGATCGTCGCTATCACTTGGAACATCCAGGATATCCTCTTAACTCACAAGGTGACGACTTTGGTATGACTTTCGAGGGTATTCACAATCGTGGTTTCTTCTCTTCAAACCGTGGGGACGGACGAGGTTGGGATCATATCTATAGCTTTGAACTCCCTGAAATCATCCAGACTGTGAAGGGATGGGTCTATGAAATGGATGGTTATGAGTTACCAGCTGCACAGATATTTATGGTTGGTGATGATGGAACCAACAAGAAATTAGCTGTCAAAGGAGATGGTTCTTTCGAGCAAGAGATACACCCCGGCGTTAATTATATCTTCCTTGCAACCTGCAATGGTTACTTAAATCATAAGGAAGAGATAAAGGTTGGTAATGTAGATGATTCTAAAGTACATACCCTTCAGTTTGCTTTAGCTGGAATCAACGTACCTGTATTGATAGACAACATCTTCTATGACTTTGATAAAGCGACGCTTCGACCAGAATCAGAGAAGGCTTTGGACGCTCTTGTCAATCTTCTTAAGGAGAATCCGAACGTAACAATAGAACTCTCAGCTCACACTGATTACCTCGGTTCTGCTGATTATAACAAACGTCTTTCACAACGACGTGCAGATGCCGTAGTGGCTTATCTCACTGCACATGGTATCGTTCGTGACCGTCTTACACCAGTTGGATATGGTAAAGAACGTCCTAAGAAGATTCGTAAGAAGGTTACAGAGAAATACTCTTGGCTGAAAGAAAACGATGTACTCACTGAAGATTTCATTAAGAAACTCGATAAGGAGAAGCAAGAAATAGCCAATCAATTGAACCGCCGTACTGAGTTTACTGTGCTTCGAACTACATACGGCATGTTTGATGAGAAGGGAAATCTTAAGCAACAGCCAAAACCAAAGAAGAAAGAAAGTCTTGATGATGATGGAATGATAATTATTGACATTCCCTAAAGTATATGACAAAAGATAATAGCCAGCAATATCAGGCAGCACAATCTCCTTGTTCTTTTGATTCAGATGGGCAAGAAGTAAGAGGTATAGAAGAAGTTGAAAAAAGACTTCCTCTTGCCTTTACAGATTATACTCGTAGTCTTTTTGGTGATAGCCTTTATCATACATTCCTAAAAGGGTTGGACGAAACAGCACCTGTGAGTATTCGTCTAAATCCCTTTAAGTTGGCAGAAGGCACTCATAAAGTTAATCCAGAGTTAAATCCTCATCCTATTCCTTGGTGCAAGGATGGCTATTGGTTGGCAACAAGACCTAACTTTACGTTTGACCCACTATTTCATGCTGGAGTTTATTATGTGCAAGAAGCATCATCTATGTTTCTATCTCATGTCTTACAGCATTTTGTAAAACAGCCAGTTATGGTACTCGATCTCTGTGCTGCACCAGGCGGTAAAACAACTTGCGCACGTGCATCCTTACCTGCAGGTTCCTTCCTTTTCTCTAACGAACCGATTGGAAAACGTGCACAAATATTGGCAGAGAACGTTCAAAAATTTGGTCATGAGGATGTCGTTGTTACAAACAACTATCCTCGTGATTATAAAAAGTCAAAGCTTGGTTTTGATGTTATCATTGCCGATGTTCCTTGCTCTGGTGAAGGAATGTTCCGTAAAGACCCACAGTCAATAGAGGAATGGAGCCCACAGAATGTAGAGAATTGTTGGCAACTACAGCGTAGTATTATCACTGATATATGGGATAACTTAAAGCCTGGAGGTATTCTCATCTATTCTACTTGTACCTTTAATGCACATGAAGATGAAGAGAATGTTGCGTGGATTCTTAACGAATATGATGCTGAACTTCTCTCTGTACCTACAGAAGAAGCATGGAATATAACAGGATCACTCATTGACAACCCACTTAAAGACGGGCGGGATTTTCCAGTCTACCGCTTCATTCCTGGTAAGACACGTGGTGAAGGAATCTTTATGGCTATTATTCGTAAGCGTGGAGAGAATAATGCGCTTAATAGTAAAACAACTATTGATATTGATAAAGCTATTGCAGAGGCTCGTAAACGCTTCGCATTCTCTCGCATGGTGTAAAAGAAGGAATGCAAAAAGGGAAGACTATTATTCCTGACCATACGTTAGCACTCTCCTTTTCAGCTGATAAATCGGCCTATCCTAATGTAGAGGTTGATTATCAAACAGCTATTGCTTATCTTCGTCATGAGGCTATTGTACTGACTTCAGAAGCCCCACGTGGTATCGTTCTGCTTACTTATAAAGGCTATCCAATAGGCTTTGCTAAGAACCTCGGAAACCGTGCGAACAATCTTTATCCACAGGAATGGCGCATAAAGAGTACACATATTCCAGACGAGCCTTTGGTTCTTTTATAATATAAATGCAGACAAGAAAAATATAGAAAACAATATATCCCTACAATATCTTAGAAATAAACGGACAATTATGCAACAATATTTAAACCTCCTCAACCGCATCCTCGCAGAAGGAACACAAAAAGGTGATAGAACAGGAACGGGAACTTTATCTATTTTTGGTCATCAAATGCGCTTTGACTTGCGCGATGGTTTTCCGCTGTTGACAACCAAAAAGCTTCATTTGAAGAGTATCATTTATGAATTACTTTGGTTCTTACGTGGTGATACAAATGTGCGCTACCTACAAGAACATGGTGTAAGGATTTGGAATGAGTGGGCTGATGAGAATGGTGAACTTGGTCCAGTCTATGGTCATCAGTGGCGTTCATGGCCTGATTATAAGGGTGGAACTATTGATCAGATTAAGAATGTCGTGGATATGATTAAGCATAATCCTGACTCACGTCGTATGTTGGTCACAGCATGGAACCCTGCTGAGGTGGAAGATATGGCTCTCCCACCCTGCCACTGTCTTTTCCAATTCTATGTTGCAGATGGTAGACTATCGCTCCAACTCTATCAGCGTTCAGCAGATAGTTTCCTCGGTGTCCCTTTTAACATTGCGTCATACGCTCTCCTTTTGCAAATGATTGCACAGGTTACAGGACTCGAAGCAGGTGAATTTATCCATACTACAGGTGACACGCATCTCTATTTAAATCACCTTGAGCAGGCTAAACTCCAACTTACTCGTGAACCACGTACACTGCCAAAAATGAAGATTAACCCAGATGTAAAGGATATCTTTGATTTTAAGTATGAAGATTTTGAACTGATTGGTTACGATCCGTTGCCACATATTCCAGGAGTAGTTGCAGTGTAAAAGAAGCCTCCCCCAACCCCTCCGAAAGGAGGGGAGTGCAAATAGGGAGTAGCTATTCTCTTAATTTTGTAGTAAATTATATTAGTCAAGAACTTTAAATCCTTCACCAACTTTATTGCTAAACCAGCACTTTTCTCCTTTGGAGGAGTTGGGGGAGGTCCTAAAACACCATTATGGAAATAAACATCATAGCAGCGGTAGCTACCAATCGTGCTATTGGTTATCAGAATGATATGGTCTATTTTATTAGCGAAGACCTAAAACGTTTTAAGCAACTAACAACGGGACATACCGTTATTATGGGGCGTAAGACATTCCATTCATTGCCAAAAGGAGCCCTGCCTAATCGTAGAAACATCGTACTCAGTAGAACGGAAACTCATTTTCCAGGCTGTGATGTCTTCTCTTCGCTTGACGAAGCTCTTAAACATATTGGGACAGAAGAAAAGGCTTTTATCATTGGTGGAGCAAGTCTTTATAAAGAGGCTTTAGCTATAGCTGACCATCTATACCTCACAGAGATAGCTGCTACTCCTCCACAAGCTGATGTTTTCTTTCCAGAATATAATGATGAAACATGGGTTGTAGAATCACGCGAGGAACGTCCTGCTACTGATAATAATCCTCCATACGCATTTGTAAACTATGTGAGAAAATAAATCTTACTCCGAACTCTTCTCCTCTAAAGCGGAAAATAACAATTATTGAGTTGTATAGTAACATAACTAAATATACAAAATCACTCATTATAAAAGTTCCTAACTATAGGAACTTTTTTTATAAGGGGTTGTTTTTGCTTTTCAATTTGTCATATATTATTCATGGTTACAATTTTAATACATGCTCTTTTAGCTTTTAAAAGATGCTTAATTGCCTTTCAAAAGATGCCCTTTTGAGCTCTAAGTAACGCCCTTTTAAACCCTTACTAAGCACCTTTTAAAATGAAAGTTTATAACTATCTGTATTACTGCGAGTTACAGACGTATAAGAAAGAAGCATTTTTTGATAAAAAAACACTCCCAACTTCGTTGTTTTTGTAAAGTCTTTTTGTTTGCTTATAGTCGTTTAAAAGTACTTTTCTAACGCTTAACTACTTTCTGCCAAAAGGTAATATTCAATGTGTTTGATATTAATGAATATGTGTACTAACCATTAACACTACATGTGTTAGGCATCAACACCACATGTGTTAAGCATCAGCACAATATGTGTTTGGCAAAAACACGTAAGTGAGAATTGATGTTAGATCATATTATAGTTATAGTCTTAGGGAATAGTAAGACACAAATAAAACTCTTCAGCCCGCTAATCAAATTAACGGGGCTGAAGAGTTGAGAATCATACAAGATTAGAATGGCAAACCAATCGCTAAGTGGAAGGCTTGTGCATCCTTAAATTTAGATATGTTATAGAAGCCTGTTTTACCAGTGTCATAAGGTACGTGTAATCCAAGTCCCCAATCAAGACGAATCATAAAATAGCCAATATCGTAGCGTAGACCAACTCCCGTACCGAGTGCCATTTCATTTAATACATTCTTTATTTTGAAATGTCCTTCTGGACGACCATCGTCGTAGTGCATTGTCCACACATTACCAGCATCGAGGAAAACTGCTCCGTAGAGTGAACCCATAAGGTGAGGACGATATTCAAGGTTGAATTGCAGTTTAATATCACCTGTTTGCTCTACGTATGAACGTCGACGCTGCGTTGAGCGATAACGTCCTGGACCTATTTGTCGGGCATTAAACGCACGGATACTATTAGCTCCACCCACATAGAATTGTTCAGTATAAGGTGCAAAACGACTATTACCATAAGCCCATAGCGTACCCAAATTGACGTGGGCAGCAACACCACTCTTCTCTCCTATGCTCCATACTTTTGTAAGATTGGCATCAACTTTGAAAAATTGTGCGTATGGATTTTTAAAAAGTTTCTTTTCTTTTTCACTCCAACGTCTGCCGAACGCCGCATATCCTGCAGATAAGATATTAGATGCTTCACTAACTGTTACCCATGCCTTGATAGGACTCTTATAATGAGCTGGACTCATAAAGGTATATTGAAACATCATCTTTGGTATGAACTGGTCTGCCAATGATACTTCAAGATATGGAACACTATCTATCAGTTCAAGATAGCGATCAGTCACCTTGTGCATATACTCATAAGTCAATGTCAACGGAGAGAACGAATAACTATTACGTTCGTTTGGTTGCCATTGATAAGTCAACTCGCCGGATACAACGTGGCGTTTGAAATACTTAGAACGATTCAATACATCTACAGAAGCTTTAAGCGTAGTTGATGGTGTCGTATAATAAGTGCGAGGACCTTTTGGAATATAAACAAGTCCCTTCTCTGCAGCTTCTGCACTCTTTCTCTCTTCGCGTTCCCAACGCTTTCGTGGTGGTGTAACGAATGGATTAACAAGGCGAGGAAACTGTAAACTGGCTTCAGCACCATACTCGTAGTTATTCAATCCAAGACGGTCATTACCATTATCATCAGTGCTTGCAGACCATTCATAAGAGCCATGTATGCGCAGGTTAAGTTTTTCACCGCCACGGAATGCATTACGCTTCGTTAGACCGATGATGCCTTCTGGACCATATCTTCCACTGGTCTTTCCCTTACCATAAGCCTCAATATAAAAATCATAAGGCTTATCAAAGACACAATTAATTGTCATGTCTAAGACATTACACGTATCGGTAGTGTCACGAGGAGTGAATGTAAAGTTCGTGGCAGCAAATAATCCACTGCTATTCAACTGTTGCTGACTCTTTTCAAACAATTCATTATTGTAAATAGTACCAGGCCATATCTTTAAGTCATTGGCTATTGCACGTAGGCGAAGCGGCATGTGCGAACCATTATAATTCACAATGACATCACGGAAACGCTTGTGCTGAGTAAGAGAATCTATGAACTGACGCTGTAGGTTGATGTTAATGGTTCCTATTGTCCATTTTCTCAATACTTTATCACTTACTGAATCCGCCATCTGCAGACGAATAGAAGCTAAGCCATAAGCCTTCGTTGTGTCAGCAAGATAACTTGCATCGTTATTCTGATAATAATAATAACCATTATTACGGAACAAATCAGTTATTCGCTTACGTTCTTGTTCAAGTGTTGCTACATCAAAAGCATCTCCCTTGCGGATAATTGCTTTATCAAGATTGGTTCTTATCAAACTATCTGCTGAAGGTGGAAAGTTGGTGTATTGTACGCTATCGAGCAACCACAGACGTCCCATATCAACAGCATACTGTAAGCGCATCTTCTTTGGATTACTCTGTGCAAGCTTCTCATAGCTTATCTTTCCATTGAAATAGCCACGTTTACGTAAGAGGTTCTCACCCACCGTTACACGTAAGTCTGGTGTTGTTGAACTCATCAATACTGGTGAAGAACCAAACGCACGTACTAACCAACGACTGAATGCTGTAGTGTCTTGTGAAAAAGCATTCCATATCCATAAACCTACAGGGAAAGGAGAGCGAACACTGGGACTGCCCAACCAAGCAGCGTTAGGCTTAGTTGCAAGTACTAAGTCTAATTCTTCTTTCACATCATTATAATGCTGATTTGATTGGTAATTACTGTATTTTGTTGATTCCATACCTGTATATAAGTATTCACCATCAGGGATGGCTGAAGTCGTACTACAGGCTGCAAGGATGAATAAGAATGCCATAAAAACAAATAGTTTTATGACTCTTTTTCTACTTACTGAACTTATATGATTATTATTTCTTTTCATTTACAAAGTTGATTAATGTGTCGCGTTTAGGCTTCTCTGTCTGTGGCTTTACCACAGAATTATCCTCTTTGAATCGGAAAATATCCTTGAAATGGCGTAACTTACGGCGCCACATGAAGCCAGCTCCAAACTCACTCAAGTTACCTTCTAACCAATCGTATGCCTCACGCTCATAATAGAGTTTCAAATACTTTGTCTCTTTCTGATTAAGACGGTACTCAAGTGAGAAGTTATCAAAGTAAGCACCATTATCTTCAGAGAACTGTGAGCCTGTAGAAACTCTTCCACCCATGATAATACGTAGGCGATTATTCCACAAACGTTTTGAGAACTTGAAGGTATAGTCGGTGTGTAAGTTACCATTCACATCGGCAGCACTTTCCATATTGGCTGTTAAGTCGAGCCCCATAGAGTTGAGTGCCTTTCCCGTGATAGAGTTAACCTGTGTCTGTAAGAAGCCTGCCAATGCACCACTCATGGCCGTATTGGCACTCGCAGAGTTATCACCATCAAAGTACATACCCGATGCCAACATCGTAACTGCAAGTTTTGAACGTTCCTCAACACTCTTGATATTAAGAATATTCTGCATCTCTTGATCCTCTGGAGCAGTGATGATAAACTCAACTCCAGGTTTAGGGAATTGCTTGCTAAGGCTTACACCACATTCAAAATCAACGATTTTACCTTCCCCAGAACCACTGGATACACTTGTTCTAACTTCTTCTGTTGCCGTAATATTTAGTGTAGGCTTCATCGGATCACCAGTAAATTCGAGATAACTTCCATCTTTAATGTTGAAAGTGCGGAGTGGAATAACTGGCAGAGAGTATTTCATCTTACCATCACTCAACGTATATCTTCCACGAACCTGCACACCATTTGTTGGGTCATAGTTCAAAAGTAGATTGCCACCACCAACGAAGTCGACATAATTAGACTGGTCAGCATTCAACGCACAGAAGACATGTGCTTGCTCATCTATATCTACACTAAGAGCCATTGTAAAGCCCATAATATCTGGACGTTTAATAACATCAATTGTAGAATCATTGAAGTTAGTAAACTGAACAAGGTCTTTTAATTCATCATCAGTAGTTAGTGTACCATCACGTACCACGTATGTAACATCCGTACTACCCAGAACATCAAGTTTACCAGTTAACTGTAAATTGCTCAAAAGTCCATTTATTCGTCCTGAGAAGTCAACAAAAGCCTTTCCATAAACTTCTGAACGAGGATTTTTCTTCGCATCAATAATTTGGAAGTCCTTAGCTCTCATTTGCGCATCAAGCTTCATCTTGTCCAGATCTGAGAAGTCTAAGTATCCTGATATGTCAAGTGATGAACCATTACTTGCAAATAGCTCAAAGTTCTCAAACTGAATATGGCTATTACGTATTTGAACAGGATCATCCGCGAAGCGCATCTTTATACCGTATGGAACACTCACCAAGTAAGACGAATCAAGATAAACTTCACCATTAATATCCAACTTCTTCATCGGACCTTTTACTGTTAACGTTCCTTCTCCTACTCCATCGAGTCCTACAATTTGGTCAGGAACAAAGCCATTGACGTAATTCAGTGGGAAACGATTCATCTCTAAAGTAGCATCAAGTTCTCCAGCCCCTTCACTGTTATAGGTTCCCGAAAGTACACCTACTTCCTTTCCGTTCTGTGTTATGATACCATCCACATAGTGAGAACCGTCTCCCTTAGGCATATAAACAAACTGTGTACCCACATCTCCCATTGGACTATTCTCATAAACAAGCTTCTTAATAGTCATATCGCTTGATATCGTGAGTTCCTTTTCAGTCTGAACAAGGTGATAGTCACCGTCCAACATACCAGATAACTTCGGAGCAAATGGTAAGACTTCAAACAAGTTACCTAACTCAAAGTGGTTCATTGAGAGTGTAACATTTTGTAATGAAGTAGGATCATTATCTTCTGTTGATATGAGCATACCAGTTCCGTCAGCTGCTTCCAGACGAAGATTGGCAGATAGACGACGGTCACGACCAATATAGATATAGTTGGAATCGTTAACTGTAAATGACTTATAACCTAAGATTGACTGAGGAGAAATGATTGAAAGTTGTATTCCCCTACCTTTCATAGCTGCTTGCATAGCTAAGTCAAAGCCTTTCTTTCCCTTATTATCAAGGATGGTTGCATGTGTCTGCAAGCCATGTTCATAAAGTGCACCTTGCAAATATCCGTGATAAGGATAAGCGTTCTTAGGATTATTTATTACAGATAGTGTATAGTTCAACTGTCCATCAATACTGGTAAGGTCAGCTCTGATACTGTCTAAATAAATATCATTATATACCAAAGAGTCAATATTTATCTGTCCATCAAGTCCCTTTGTAGGAGATGATGTTAGATTAATATCAGCCTGACTAAAGGCATAACCATCTTGTGCTAACAAGTTAGAGAATAAGTTGTCACGTCCACTTCGAAGAGTAAAGTGTCCTGTAGGCAACTGACGAAGTATTGCAGATTGGTCAATACGACGATTAGTCAATTGTTCACGAACAATCTTATAAATCCTCGTTCCACTTTCTGTCAATTGATTAACACTACTGTTAAACGCTGTACTGAGACGGAAATCTCCACCATTCAAAACTGCATGAACAGTATCACGACGACTCATAAGGTCGATGTTTACATCTCCGGGAGCATAGGTGCGGTCTTTATCTGTAACGCGAAGGTCTCCTATCAAACCACGAACATTCATGTCATCTTTTCCAGACATTGCAAACGAGGTATTAGTAGAGAAACTTGTTGACATAGCTTTGTCAACGACTCCCAACTGATAAAGGTCTATGCGTGGGAATACTCCATTTATAGAGCCTTCAATTTGTTCACCTCGCATAGTAGCGTCAAGATTGAATTGACCTACTGCTAATGGTATACGCTCTCCCTTACGCTGTTCGCTTAGTAATAGATTTCCTATATTTCCGCTTACAGCATAGTTCTTTTTCATATCAGAGCGTAGCGTAATATCAGCATCTGCAGAGGTTATATAATGCTTATCTATAAATCCAAATGCTTGTAAGTTAGCTTCAGATAGATTTCCTTTTACGTGAGTTTCAAGGCTACCAGAGTGTACATCAGCTCGTACGTCGAAGTTACCAGCTGCAAGAAGTTGACTCTTCTTTCCTCCCTCTTGCAAAAGACGGAACGAACGAAGTGGACCACTAACATGATGATTGTCCTTCATATCCGAGCGTACATCAACATCAGCCCATGTAGAGACTACATATCTCTGATCCATAACTCCCATAGCGTGTAAGTCAACACGACGTAGCCAGCCACGAAGATGACCATCTACAAGTTTTGTGTTTACTCTGCCTTTATAGGTAAAGTCACCACCCAACATTCGATTCGTACTCTTCACGTGAGCAGACAGTTGCTCTCCTCGCTTTGATATATCACCATTCAAACCATCCAATACATAGTTGCCATATTTGAAACTACGAATACTAAGACTTAGATTTGTAGATGATTTCGGACTTAAGAAATCAGTTCCACGACCTTGTGTCTTTATACTTCCCGAGAAGGCTGACAATCCCATATTAGGTAAGAAACGCTGAACTGGAAAAGCTGTAGCATCTGCTGTAAGACGATAAAGTTCTGTAGCAGTATTATATGCACCATTCAAACGAATTCGACCACCACCTTGTGTCAACTGTATATTACCAGTATAAAGCGTTTTACGTACGTGAATATCTCCGTTTATTCCTACTCCCTGTGGGAAAGATATTGTCTTACGCACATCGTGTGGCAGTAGCTTGGATACAAAACTAAGATTATTGGCTGTTCCTTTTAGTTTTAAGTCACTACGAAGATAATCAGCACCAGACATCATGTCAGCAATCCAACCTGTTCCTGTTAGGTCGAAGTAACCTGGCATAGCCAAGCGAAGCTGTTTGAATGCAGCTGAACGAAGATTTCCTTCCAGTTGTCCTTTTACGATAATTCGTTGATTAGGAATTGCTTGATAGATATTCTTTGGAACAGAAGTTAAGAATGGACGTAAGTCTTCCAGTCGTAAAAATCCATCTAATTGAGTAGATATCTGGCCAGGATTCTTATCTGCAAAAGCATTCATATCCATCATAAAACGTCCTGAAAGCTCTGTATTAGGTAGTCGGAAATACATATCAGGCAGATTGATACTTGTAGAATCCATAGAGAAGGGTCCACGGAAATCCTTTACTATCAGTCCACTTTTTTCCTTCATATTGGCTGTTCGAACACGTAATCGAATCTTTGGAGCAGCATATAGGAAAGAATCTAACCCCAGATTAACATCTTGCATGGTTATATGTGCAGCATCAAAGCCTGAACTTGCATGTCGCACATAATTTTGGTCAAAACTAAATTCACCGCCTTGCCAATCAACGTTTGCAACCTTGTATATGTTGTCATGTAGTAGGAGTTCCGTTCCCGTAGCCATTGCCTTCTTGAAGTTAGCACGAACGCTCATTGTATCTCCAGGCATGTGAAGACGGAAATCTGTTTTTGTAAGATTAAGTTTATCAATATTGATACGCCAAAGTGGTTTCTGTTTATTAGGATCGTCGGGTACGGTATCACCCAATGCAATATCTATCCATCCGCCTTCAATATCTGCTTTGTTTACACGAATAGAATCGCCAACAAGGTTAACCGCATGGCTAACAATATGCAACCGTTGCAAATCACCACGAACACGAAGATCACCGATAAAGTTAACCGTATTTGCTTTTAGTTTTGTAAATGTCAGCTCATTTACTTCTACCCTACTTTTAAGTAATGGCAATAAGTCTACATTTGCCACTAAACGATGTACGTCTGCCACCGTATCTTTCTTATTAGGAATAGAATCATTCGGGCGAAGCATCTTCAGACCATCTAACTGAAGATCTAATGGAAAAGAAAGATTGATCCGTTCGATGCTTACTTCCATTCCTGTTTTATCAGAAACATAGGCTGTCACACGTTTTACAGCCCAATTTTGAACGGGTGGACAATATAGTAAAGCGATAAGGATAAGAAACAGAATGACTGGTGTTGCAACAATAGCAATCAGCCATTTCAAGCTCCTTTTCATGTTTATTATGTTAGTCATTGACAACTTTCTAAAGATATATCCTTACTTGGGTAGGATTAATACGTTACTAAACTTAAATAATTAACTGCAAAGTAACACAAAAAAAATGGAATAGAAGAGTTTAAAAAGGTAAAAAAACAAAAAGTATAAAGAGATAAAATAGGGTTCTCCTGATTATTGTCTAATCGCCTTTCGTATTGCTTTAATAGAAAAACGGAAATTAGATATAAAACAAACAAATAGCCAATATTGTTAATTAGTTTTTTTCCTTATATCTTCCTATACTAAAAACCGATTCATTATTATACCCCAAAAGTACAGATGTAGGGATGATATTATATTTACAAAAAACTATAATAAACACATATAAATAATGATAAAAATGCTACCAAAAAGAAAGTCTACAACAAACAGTAAATCAGCTGGTTATAAAGATGTTTTTTAAAAGGTGCTTAATTAGACTTCATAAAGACGCCCAATTGACTTGCAAAAGATGCCCTTTAAGCATGTTA
>CAKMOD010000012.1 GCA_927910885.1 uncultured Prevotella sp.
CGAGTAATTTTATTACCTGATTATAGACCGGCTGTCCGATAAAATGTGTACTTTTGCCCATGTTATTGAAGTTTTATCGCAGAAACAAAAGTAACAAAAAGGGCTGAAATCCAAATACGGATTTTAGCCCTTAACTTTTATATGTGGAAAAGGTTTACCGGACAGCAATAATTTTCTTATTTGGTTTCTTGTCTGTTAAGGAAAGAATTATTTACTGTTGCTTGCTTTCTCGTTGTAGAGGTCGTCAAGATAATCATAGAAGCAGTATTTTTGCCATTTTTTATTTAGTTGTTCATAAGTAGGGTTGTGCTTCGTGCGGAGTGTGGTACCATTTGGTGCAAATGTTTCTTCGAGGAGGTAGATTCCTTTTGTATAGTCTCTTATGAGTTTGGAGTATAGAACAAACTTATTGTTGGTGTATTGATACATTTCCCATGTATAACAGTTTTGGTTATCATCACTTTGTAGAGTGACAATAAATTTTAAGTCTTGAACAATAATAGGATAGCTATTAATGCTATCAGACTTTGCTTTTATGTATTTACCTTGAGCAGTAGACCATAGATAGATAATTGGTTTAGAATCTTGCTGTGGATAGAAACAGATGTCACGTTGTCCGTCAAAGTTGTAATCATCTTGTTCAATTGTGTATATTTTCGCCTTTGTAAGCTGTACTGATTGGAGATACTTATGATTGATATATATGTTAGCAACGTTTTTTTCTTTTATCGTTTTTATTTCCCAAGTAACTACTTTCTCTTTATTTTTTTTCCACCATTCCCGTTGCTCTTCAGCAGTAGCTTTCTGATAGATTTTGTTATCTGGATTCATTACGTTCATATAGGAATCCCATCCAAGATGTTGTTTGGAAGGATTAACCCTAAACTCACTACTTCCAATATCTAATCCATTATCATTTGGAATGCGCCCAATACCAAAATTTGCTTTTTTTATAGCATTAGTTTTATACGATTTCCACACTCCTTCATACTGATTATTATAATAACCATCCACTCCACTATATATTTCATCCATATAGACAGAGTCTTTATATATGAAGAAGTCAGACTCTAACTGACCAGAGAATAACCCTGCTCCATATTGTTTAGTATCTTCTTTAAATTCATACTTTGCAAACATTTTATAGCGTTTGATAGGATAGAATTCGGCATCAAGCTGCTTAAATCTGCTGATATGAATATTACCCGTAAAGAAGATACGTTATCTTTTACACGGCTTTTGCCAATAACATGATAAAGTTCAGCTATCTTTTTATCCTTGTAAATGGTATCAAAGTGTATGTATAGCCGTTGCCCATTACCGATGCAGCCAATAGTATTATTATTCAGCAACAAACGGCCGTAATCGTATCTCATACAATTGTCATCTTTTGCGTGAGTTAATTGTAAAGATGTAACTAACAGTAGGATGAGTATTAGTCCTTTCTTTTGCATTGTTATATTTATTTTGTTTCTGCAAATATAATCTTTATTTCTTTATTGATGTCACTTTCTCTTATATTTTTTTGTTTATGATAGGGTATAGTTACTTGTCAAGCGACGATGTCCTATAAAATAGCGTTTACAGTCTTTGCAAAACCAACGCTGATAACCATTCTCCTTACTTTTTTAATGGTGCGATGAGAACTGCAATAAAAGCAATTTTTTTTGTCATCGAAATGTTTTTGCTCAAAACTATAGTAAATAAAGGGATTACAAGAGATTTTAGGTCTCTTTTTTGTCATATAAGCCCAAATGTGAGCATTTGAGTAGAGTATTATTAGGAGAGAAAAGAGCACATTAAGTAAGCTGTAATGGCAATACTTAATGTGCTCTTATATTTTGTTTATAGTGTATTAATCTATACTATGTTCCAAGTGAGAATCATTTGGTCTGGAGTTTTCGATTCTACATCACGCTCTATGTTGTCAGGAAGATTACAGAAGAAGTCGATGCCTGTTTTCTCTTCGAGTTCTTTGATGCTGATAACATATGGCTTAAGGGAGGTTCCGTTGTTGTTTTCGTGTTTGAACCAGAAAGCGATGGCTTTATATTGCCAGTCTCCTTGTCCTCTCACTTTGTATTTCATCAGTGCTGCAGAGAAGAAATAAGTCGGTACAATAAACTTATTTTTTATATAGGTGTACTGGTCTTGTTTGTCAATTGTACCGCCACGACAGATGAATAAAGTATCTTTAGAGCCACTTGTATAGGTGATGTATGTTCTCATCTTTCTCTCCATCACTTCCCAGATACCAGCGTTGAAGCCGTGAACTTGTGGCTGCATATTACTGAGATAGAAGGTTTGGTCATTAGACTCTCGGCTGTTCACTCTGTCTTGTGATGGACAGAGATGGCCGTGGTCGTAGCCAGATCTGTAATAAGGATCGGATGAAAAGAAGGAATTAGGAGTCCACAGTGGGTCTTTAGGATAGAGGTCAGCACTCTGTTGGCTTTTTCTCTTTACGGTCTGTTGTGCATTGCTTGCGTAAATCTGATAGCAGGTCCAACGATTAGACATCTTTTCTATATCCCATTCAACGCTATAATTTACCTCACCACTGCTTAGTTTATGAGTAAGGATAGTACTATGTCCACCTTTCAGTTTCGGAAACTCCAAGCGGTGTGTAGCAGTACGAATATCTTTGAGATTAGAATTCGTGTTATTGGTTATAGTTTCCGATATTCCTGAGTTGTTAGAATAATTATCGTCCTTACTACACGATGTGATTGTGCTAACTGTAAGGAGTGTAAAAGCCCATGCAGCTGTGTATCGTATTATCTTATTCATTATTTTGTCTTTGGATGGTTGACAGTCAAGTTTTAGTTAATTTGAAACAGACAGATTGCGAGTAGACATTAACATTGTCTGTCCTCCACGTTATCCCCAATCTTTAGCTTTCTATGAAGCTTTTAATTATAGGTTATCCTCTGTTATCTATTTCTTAAATACAATCTGTAGACAGAACAACATTCGTTTATGTTCTGTTGAAAGCAAAAGTGCGAGCAAACGTATATGCAACTACGTTTGTCCGCACTTTGTATGTAATAATGTCGAAAGGTATTATCGATTACTTCTTCAACTTACCGTAACGGCTCATGAAGCGGTCAACGCGACCTGCTGTATCGACAAGCTTACTCTTACCAGTGTAGAATGGGTGAGAGGTGCTTGAGATTTCGACTTTTACCACTGGGTAAGTTTCGCCTTCAAATTCTACAGTCTCTGAACTCTTACATGTAGACTTTGTAAGGAACATATCACCGTTGGACATATCCTTAAATACGACGGGGCGATAGTTTTCTGGATGAATACCTTGTTTCATTTTGTTGTTATCTAATTGTTAATAATATACTTGTTGTAGTCTTTCCTTTAACTAAAAAGGATACAGACACTTTTCAGGGTGCAAAATTACGAATAATTCTGTAGGTAGCCAAATAATTTAAACTGTTTTTTAGGCTCATTCGTCATTTCGAGTGATACAACTAAAAATATTTATGGCATAAATCTTTACTCCTCTTTATGTTACTTTGTAACCTCAAAGTTTCCTTATGCTTAATAATTTCGTGTGTCATAAGCCTCCGCACCATTGGTGTTTACCATTCGCACCATTGGTGCGGGGCCTCCGCACGTAGATAAGATAAGGGAATTTACTTAACTTCCACGTCCTTGATTTCCCATGTACCAGCCTTAGTAGCAGTGCTGGTGTAGAGGAAGCCAATGTAAACAGTTGCGTTACCAGCGTAAGCAGAGAGGTTGCATGTAGCATCGATGAAATTCCAGTCAGCACCTGTAGGATAAGCTGAAACAGCAACGTCATGCCATGTTGTACCATCTGTAGACACCTGTACCTTAAACTCGTTAGCTGCATTCGCGAAGAACTTAGCTGCGTGCTTGAAAGAAAGCGTAGCAGAAGTCTTACCTGCGAGACTGAAAGCAGGAGATGTAAGACGGCTCTCAGCAGCATAGTTGTTAGGCTTCTTAAATGCAGAAGCCTTCATGTACTTATTAGTTGCATCATGCTTCCATACGAAGGAAAGGTCAGATGGGAGTGTAATATTGTTGATAGTGAAGTTATCCATACCAGTCTCAAACTTAGCAGTAAGACCAGTAGCAGTAGGCTGAGTAGTTGCAGAGTTGCTGATAGAGATAATCTTGTTATCCTTATCAATCTCCATGATTACTACGCCCTGCTTGTTTGTGAACGCTTTCAGATTACCCTTCACAACTACAGTCTGACCAGCCTGAAGATCAGTCTTTGCAGCGAAGTCAGCACCATTGAGACCCTTACCAGAGAATACTTGGAGCGTCTTGTCTGTACCATTATCAGAGATATAGTAAGTGATGCTCTTATACTTCTCGTTGTAATTAGTCACCTCAGAGATGATACCCTTTACATAAGCCTCGCCCGTAGCAGTCTGGTTAGCCTGAATCTTCTGTACAGCTTCCGCAACAGTCCATGCAGTAGCCTCAGTGTTTAAGTCAGCTGTTGGTGTTGGCTGAGCAGCCTTATTACCATTGAGTGAGTAGATATAGTTGCCCTGAGCGAACTCCTTAGTACCCTTGTTGAAGTTTACGAGTTTACCATATACAACAACCTTATCACCAGCGTTAAGTTTATCATTCGCAGTGAACTTCTTGTTACCAAGTGCATAGCCACGATATACAGTCAACTGTCCGTTAGTTGTTCCGTCGTCAGAGATAAGATAAGTAGCATTACCATATTTGGCAGCATCAATCTCCTTAACGCTAACGATAGTACCAGAAACATATACATCCTTATCAAGGTTCTGACCAGCATCAATATACTTCAACGCTGCAGCAACATTGAATGGGTCAGCCTCTGTACCAGTTCCAGTAGCAGGAGTAGTAGGAGTGTTAGTGTTGGTATTGGTGTTCTCTTCAAAAGTAACACTGTATGGAGCTGGAACATCTTCACAGCTTGTGAAGAGAGTTGTTGTCATAGCCAGCGCCATCATTGAATAAATAATCTTTTTCATATTCTGTATAGTTATTTGTCTTGTTAATTAATTGAGATAATCTTGCTATTACGTCCAACCTGTGGAGTTGAAGTTGTTTCGTAGAAATCCAAGGTACCAAGGATAAGAACCTTCTTTCCTACACTAATTTGAGAAGGGTCAGTGAACTTATCACCATTCAAGTATAAGCCACGGAACACCTGCAACTGGTCAGTTGTTGTACCATCGTTAGAGAGGTAGTAACGAGCGTTACCATACTGAGTTGAAACCTCATCAATCTGTGAGATTGTACCCTTGATATAGTAAGTGTTAGCATCCTTCTTGTTCAACTTAGCGTATGCCAAAGCACGTGTGATATCCAATGGGTTAGCCTGTGTGCCATCACCCTTGCCAGGGAGTCCCTTGAATGGATCAACCTTCTCAGCAGGTTTGATGTCATCAAGAGAACGGATGATAATCTCCCACTGGTTGTTGAAACGTTTGAAGATACCAACGATGTCAACCTTACCCGTTGGAACCTTGCTATTAGCGAATTTAGCAAAGTTACTGTTGTACACAATAACCTTTCTGCCATCCTGCTCGTTTAGGGTCCAGCTAACGCTACCCGCACCGCCATTAGCATCAGCGAAAGTATCAGTAACCTTACTGCTGTTGCTACTCTTGAAACTTACGTTACGAATAATACCCAACTTGCCGCCATCAGTATCGAGGTCCCAAGTTGTTGCGTTGGTACCAGAAGCAAACTCAGTAGGTTCAACCTTATTACCCGTAGAAAGAATCTTATAGTGCTGATCCCATACAGCACGGCTGATACGACCAATAGTAGTCGCGCCAGCAGCATTCACAGAAGTAACACCAATTTGTGCCTGCTTACCGTAGTTGCCAACGTAAAGGTCCTTCAGACTTACCAATACTTCTGTACCGATTGGCAGAGGACCATGCTGTCCACCCTGAGCAACACTAACGATAATAGCACCTGTTGCATCTTGTAAAGCTATCTCCTGATAGATATTACCAGCAACGTCAGAACTTGTAACGATAGCCTTTATCTTGATATCGTCTGTAACCTTAGCATAGCTGACGCCATCACGGTAGTCAGTAGCAATATAGTTAGCAAACTTACTCTTCAGCTGAGCAATAGAAATGACATTTGTTTCGGTCAGTTCATTGTTGCCGTATGGCGCAGAACCTGTTTCAGCTGGCTCTGCGTAACTATCACCCATACAAGATGCAAAGAGTGCGCAGACAGCTGCCATCATTAAATATTTCAGTTTCTTCATAATCGTTTCCTGTATTTAGTTTTAGAATTTGTAAGCTACATTCAACATACCATTGATACCATTCACGTAATACTTCTTAGGATTGCGGTAGAAGTCGTAAGCACGTGTTGTAGCAGCTCCAGTCGTCTTGTTGACAGTGTAGTTGCTGCGGCCCTGCTCATAACCACCACTTACAATCTTCTGATTGTTCAGTAAGTTGGTAATCATCAAGTTGATTGACAGACTTCCATGGCGGAGATAAAGGCTCTTACCGATAGAAGCATCGAGCATAAAGCCACCATGACCCTCAGTTTGTGCGTAAGGAGTATAGTTGCCATTAGCATCCATGCCGCCAAGCGCAGTACCCATTGTGCGGAGTGTGTTGCCATAACGGAGGCTTGGTGCGTAAGAGAGGTAGATACGATCATAGTAGTTACCGCTCAGGTCAATGAACCAACCACCCTTGTGGTAGCTGAGGATTGCGCTGTAAACACTCAGTGGAGTGCTTGCCTCGTGCATCCCCTTATTGTAAACAACATCCTTGTTGTAGGTGCTCTTAGTAGAGTTCAAGTAGATAACATCAGCATTGTTAGCATTCTTAGCCTCGCTCCAAGTACCGAGTGCTTTGAAATTGAGGAAACTTGTGAGCTTGAAGTCAAGACCCAACTCAATACCATAGTAATTCTTCTTCATATTTGTCATGCTAACGTATGTGAAAGAGTTAGCATCATCAAAGTAGAAGTTCTGCCACTCGGTGACGTTTGTCATGTGGTTATAGTAACCACTAAGGTTAGCACGGAGCCAACTACCAGAGTACTGATAGCTAAGTTCGCTTGAGAAGATACGCTCATTGTGGAGGTTGAGAACGAAGTCGTTGTTCATCTCAGGTGAAGCAAAAGCTGTGTTCGCATTTGGTGCACGATGCTCATAACCCAAACCGAGAGAGAGCGCATTGCCACCACCAAGAGTAACGGTAGCATTAGACTTCACACCACCTGTGAGGAAGTTAGCATCTTTGCCTTTACCAGCAGAGTTGTCTGCAAACATACCATTGCGCATGTTACCTACGCGATACATGTTGTCATAACCAACTTTACCAGCTACCATATAGTGAAGTTTGCCGATAGTTTGTGCATAATTAGCCCAAAGTTTAGCACGGCGTATGTTGATATTATAGTCGTAACCGAATGTATCACCCTCATATACGAGCTTACCTAAACCCAAAGTACCGGTTGTATTAAGGTCATACTGAACACGTGGGTCAGCTGCAGCGTAGGTTCCGAGGGCATAAGTATTGATATTATGGAAGCTCTTTGCACCCAAGAGATCCTCCATAGTCTGGTAATGACGAGCTAAAGTCTGACCGAGTGAAAGGCCAACATTGAGCACTTTGTTCTTACCAAAACGGTTTGTAAGTGTAGAAGAAAGTGCGGTTGTCATAGCATCATTGTGCTTAGCCTGCACGTAGTAAAGTGCATCCTCACCGTTGGCTGCAGCCTGGCGGTTAGCATAGTAAAGGCGATCCCATTGAATCTGGCGGTTCTCCTTATTGCCCCACCAGTTGACAGCTGTCTGCCAATCAGAGAAAGTCTGTGCTGTACGATAGCGTGCATTGCTCTGATCCCACACGTCATAGTAGCTACTTGGAAGGTTCTTCCAGTAGTCAGGCTGTGGGTTTTCGCTGTTGTTATAGTTTAGCTTTGTGCTCTTATACATAGAATACTGAGCAAAAAAGACTTGTTGTCAACTTCATCTTCTTGTTGATATCCCAATCCCAAGTGAGGATAGCAGAAGGTGCAAAGTCATTAACAACGCGGCTATTGCGCTTGTGACCATTCTGATAACCCCAATATGGGTTGTACTGATAGTCGTTTGCAAGCCAGTAAGCCTCGTCAGTACTTGCGCCCTGTGTAGAACGCTCAGTTGGGTTACCCCATGTAGACAAAGCCAATGAATGACCATTGTTCCACTTCTTCTGAACACCGAAGTAGTAAGACAATGAGTTATAGAAAGTACCTTCAACGTAACCACGGTTAGCCCAGCGATAAGCAACGCTGGCTGCAATAGCCCAGCCCTTAGCGTTGAAACCACTTGCATAGTTGTACATACCACGGAGGGTATAGTTACGGTTAGCAGCAGAAAGCGTGAGACGATGACCGCCAGCCATTGAGCCAGCACGGAAGTCGTAGTTGTTACTTCCAGCCAAAGCTGTCATTGAGAAGTTGTTGCTCTCAAAAGGCAGTGCATAGTCAACGTTACGTGTCTGCTGATTGATACCACCTACCATAGAATAGCGGAACTGTCCACTTTCCATATCGTTCATAGGTGCACCATTGATATAAACATCGTTATATTTCTGGTTCAGAGCACGGTAACGGAACCGCATGGGCGAATACAAGAAACCCACTTGTGAAGCATAGACGTTACTGTTTGAGTTGAGAATCGTTACATTTTCGTTCATGTCATTGTTCTCACCTAACTGCGCTTCAGTGAAGGTGAACGCCGATTCATCCATAGCGTTGGCCGTCTGCGCCTGCTGGTTCGTCTTTGTATCGGTATTCTGTGCGACTACCATAGACGAACTGCATAGTGCTAAAACGGCAAGTTTCAGCTTTTTCTGCATAGTTGATTACATTAAATAGGTGTTATACTATAGACTGCAAAGTAACGAAATTAATTTGGAAATAGAAAGTCTTTTTGATGAATTTTTCGAGAATTATGCGTAAATGTCGGATTAATTACCGATATTTGCAAACTAAACGTGACTGTGTTTCTGGATTCAGTTTTAGGCTTTGTGTGTCTATATTTAATAGACAAGTGATGCCTGTTTATACTCTTGCTTTTGTATTGTTGCTGATTTCCAGAATAATAGATGTCTTCGTTTAGAAGCTCAGATAAAAAACAACAACATAAAAAATAATGAGAAAGTTACTATTAGTTCTTTTCTGTACCGTGCTTTTCGGTACGTCAGTATCTGCCCAGAAGAAGTTTTCTGTTTACGCTATAGGCTTCTATAATGTAGAGAACTTGTTTGATACAACACATGATGAAGGAAAAAAACGACCACGATTTCACACCGAATGGAAGTTATCAGTGGAACGAGATGAAGTATAGTCATAAGTTGCACAATATGGCATCGGTATTGGCAGAGATGGGTACGGATGTTCTTCCGAATGTTGGTTGTGCAGTAATTGGCTTGGCTGAGGTTGAGAACGATAATGCAATGCGTGACCTTACAGCGCAGCCAGAGTTGGCAGCACGTGGATATAAGTATGTGCATATCGAAGGTCCAGACCGTCGTGGTATTGACTGTGCCTTGATTTATAATCCAAAACTCTTTACCGTAAGAAATACAAAGTTGGTACCTTATGTTTATGATTTACCAAAGGACAGCACTCGTGCTACTCGTGGATTCCTTACAGTAAGTGGTACGTTGGCAGGTGAACACGTGACTGTTGTTGTGTGCCATTTGCCAAGTCGTGGCGCAGGTTCTTACTATCGTGAGATTGGTGGTAAGCAGTTGAAGGTGTTGAAGGACTCACTGCTTCGTGACGATCCAAAGGTGAAGGTGCTTGTAATGGGTGATATGAATGATGATCCAACCAATAAGAGTATGTATGAGTGTCTGTCAGCAAAGGGCGAAATCAACGAGGTTGGTGCAGATGATATGTACAACCCTTGGTATAATGTTCTTGTAAAGGAGGGAACAGGAACTTTGCAGTATCAGGGTAAATGGAATCTCTTTGATCAGATTATCATGACTCCTAACTTGCTGAATAAAGACGGTAAGAAAGACTTTTCAGAGTTGAAGTTCTGGAAGAATCAAATCTTCCGTCGTGATTATCTCTTCCAGGAGTCAGGTAAGTATAAGGGTAATACCAAGCGAACCACCGCTGGTGGTGTGTGGCTCGATGGTTATTCAGACCACTTGCCAGTTGTAACTTACTTTGCTAAGCAGCAGTAAAGATTATTAGGCTTATTAGCCCAATTAGCCTAATAAGCCCAATTTGATAATAAAACAATGGAAATAGAAACTCATCCTTTTGAACCATGGCTCCCATCCAATGCCAAGCTATTGCTGTTAGGAACTTTCCCACCAGCTCCTAAGCGATGGTGTATGGAGTGGTATTATCCTAATTACACGAATGATATGTGGCGCATCTTCGGTCATATCTTCTTCGGTGATAAGTTCTACTTTGTGGATGAGGAAAAGAAGACCTATAAGCTTGATTTGCTCAAACCGTTCTTAAAGGAAAAGGGAATAGCCATCTTCGATACCGCCTTACGTATTTATCGTACAACAGGAACGGCATCTGATAAAGACTTAGAAATCATTGAGCGTGCCGACCTTGATGGAATGCTTCGTTCATTGCCAGAGTGTAAGGCTGTGTTGGCAGCCGGTCAATTAGCAACAAAGGTCTTTACAGAACATTATGGTATTGATGCACGTAAGATGAAGATGGGTGATTACAAGGAGTTTAGCTTTGAGAATCGTACGTTGCGACTTTATCGTGAACCAAGTAGTAGTCGTGCTTATCCGATGAAAGTCGAGAAGAAGGCTGAGTATTACGAAAGGATGTTTAGGGATTTAGGGATATTAGGCTAATTAGGCAAATAAGCCTAATTGGGCCAATAAGCCCAATAATAAGAATAATAAAATCAACCAAGATGAAGGATAAAATAACAATCATTGGAATAGCTGGTGGAACAGGTTCAGGAAAGACCACCGTAGTGAAGAAAATCGTAGAGAGTCTTCCTCCTCATTATGTGGCTGTTGTGCCATTGGATTCTTATTATAATGACACAACAGGGCTTACCGATGAAGAGCGCAAGGCAATCAACTTTGATCATCCAGATGCCTTCGATTGGAAACTGTTGATTAAGCAGGTGAATGAATTGCGTGAGGGAAATGCTGTTGAACAGCCAACTTATAGTTATATTCTTAGCAATCGCTTACCAGAGACTATCCATGTAGAGCCAAAGCCTGTAATTATCGTTGAGGGTATTATGGCATTGAGCAACAGACGTCTGCGTGAGATGATGGATCTCAAGATCTTCGTTGATTGCGACCCAGACGAGCGTCTTATCCGCAATATCCAGCGTGATACGATAGATCGTGGTCGTACGGTTTCAATGGTTGTAGACCGCTATTTGGAAGTGTTGAAACCAATGCACGAGCAGTTTATTGAGCCAACCAAGCGTTATGCCAATGTGATTATCCCACAGGGAGGCGATAATGTAAAGGGTATTAATATCCTCTGTAAGTATATTGAAGGTTTAATACCAAAGGATTAAGAATAAGTAAAGACAGGCGCTTGCCTGTCTTTTTAGTTTATTAGCCTAATTAGCCCAATTAGGTCAATAAGGCAAATAATAAATCTTCATCCAATATGTAAAGTGATAAAGTTTACTTCTGTAAGTGGAACTTCAGTATGATAGATGAAACTCTCTTATTAACGTACGGAGCCTCCGCACATGTGGTGCGGAAGGTAAACACTAATGGTGCGGATGGTTGGCACCAATCGATTGGGCGGTTTATAACCTTATTAAATCTAAATAGGAAACAATAACATAGTAAGGACTTATACGTAAGTCTAACTTATAGAGTTGGGTTAAAATATTAGGTGGCATCTCTCCTTGAACCTTTTGATTTCTATGTAAAGATTGAATGGTTTTTGAACGCTCTGTCACGATACCATTTACAGGTGTAATGGACATTTGGTAGGCTGAAAAACTCTCGGGTTTTAGTAATGGACATTTGGTAGGCTGATTATTCCAGCCTACTTTTTTGTATTTATGAATCCATCTATAAACTTTCTTCTTGTTAGCT
>CAKMOD010000013.1 GCA_927910885.1 uncultured Prevotella sp.
TTTTTTATCGTGAAACAACCTTTTTCGTCAGTAAAAGCGTATAAGCGATTTTCCTTCAATGTGACTGATGCGTAGGCTATAGGCTTACGATCATCCTTCCCCACAACACAACCTGTTAGTGTCTGTGCAATTCCATTGATACTTAGTCCGCAAAATACAATAGACGCTATTATCCTATTCGTGAAGTCCATGAATTGCAAAGGTAGGACGAATCTACTAACTCTACAATACTCAAAAATAGGTATTTATTTGCTTTCCTTTATGAGTAGAAATTGATTTTATCGTATTAGATAAACTCCTTCTGATATATGGAATGATAAGGGGCAGCCTAATGTGTGAGAAGAAACGATATCTAACACTTTATGAGTAGTAGATTTTTGTAAGGTTATAAACCGCCTAAAAGAGTGGTGTTAAGCTTCCGCACTATTGGTGTTTACCGTCCGCACCATGTGTGCGGAGCCTCCGCACGTTTGATAAGAAATTGTATCTGTTCTATTGAAGTTCCTTTTTCAGATGTAAACTTTATCATTTTTTGTAAGGGATAATCATCTAAGAAATAGATGCTATACCCCAAAAAAGAATAAATAAGATGCCTAAAGCGACAGATGTAAATCTAATTATGCGGTCTTTAACGATACTCCCATTAAACAAGATGAGTCCTATAACGCTAAGTAAGAAGAAAATAAATACTTTTTTATAAGTATAAAATACAACATCAAGAAATATCCAGAACGAGGAGCGAGGATTGTTTATTTCGCTTAAACCAAAATAACGATTAGTTTGTTCGGTGGTTGCGTTATGTTCGTTATTTAGTGTGTAGAAAATAACATTCTCCCCCTTTTTGCCATCGTGTTGTAATGTCATCCACCAGCCTGGTCTGCTTGTTGAATAGATGGTTGTATCTCCTTCTATTTTCAAGCACGCTTTTGTTGTTTTCATACTTGTACTATACCACATATCTACAACACCCTCTTTCTGTTGCAAATGTTGGTAATTAGATATGGCTCTTTCTATGACATAATAATTAATACAAAGGCTAAATATGATAAGCACTATCGCTATTAATTTTGAAAGTGTCTGATGCTTCAATAATAATGACTTTTCTTCTGTTCTCATCTTTTTTTTGATTTGTTGCCATGTTGAGGCTCTTTGTTCTTTGGTCAAATTAAGATGTTGTAGCCAAGCCTATAAGAAATAATGTCAGAAATGGCAGTATCCAAGAAGCTGTTCTGATAATTTTATATTTAGTAGTTTTGTCATGATATAGAAGCTATGATAAACATAAGAAAACTTACACCTAAAACCACAATGCTTAAAGGTAGGACAAAACGGTCTTGGATTATTTGAAAGTTAAAAAGGATTATTCCGATGATACCAAGAGCCAACCCAAAAAGAACAGGTTTATAGCAAGGAAAAAGCACATCAAAGAATAACCAAAATGAAGTTCGTGGGTTATCTTTCTCGCATAATCCATAGTAAGGTATTCCTTCTTTCTCATTTTTTACTTCATCCTTAACAGTATAGAAAGCAACAGTTTCACCCCTTTTCCCATTATGTTGAAAACATAGCCAGCCATCATAACGTTGAGTTATATACATATTAGTGTCATTATTAATTTTTAGAGTAGCATCGTTAAACTCTCCACCTGTATGATCCCAATAGGAAACAACTCCTTCTTTATACTCAAGGTTGTCTATTTTGTGGCATGTGTTACTTATCGTAACAAAGTCAACATATAAACAGCAGCAGATGAAAAACAAACCGATAGTATAAGATGTTTTCCTATAGCTTAGAAAGAAACTTTTAGCTTTTTTTTCTATTAGGGAGATATTTATGTTCATGTATTATTTATTGCCATTTTGAGGTTTCTTGTTCTTTGGTCAAATTAAGATGTTGTAGCCAAGCCTATAAGAAATAATGTCAGAAAGGGGAGTATCCAAGAAACTGTTCTGATAAACTTGTTTTTTACGGTTGTCATATTAAAATAGAGGCATCCAACTATGCCAGGGATGAATAAAAAAATATTTGATTCAAATATATAGCTTAGAATATCCATAAATAGCCAAAAGGTGTGGCGAGGAGAGTCTATTGTACTCAGTCCAAAATAGCGTATTTGGTTTTTATTATCTCTTTTTATCTTTTCGTTAGTATAGAACATAACTTTTTCTCCCTGCTTACCACTATGTTGTAAGCATAGCCAACCACCAAACCTCTCTGTCGTATAAGTGTTACTATCATATTTTATATTCATGGTTGCAGTATTATATTTTCCTCCTGTACGCTCCCAATAAGATACAACACCTGTTTTGCGATTGAGGTGTTTGTAAACGTCATAGGTATTATATAATGCCAATGATAACACACATAGACCGCATAGTATAAAGATAATTGAAATACAGCTTGTTAAGACTTGATGTGAAATGAAATAACTTCTTAATGGTAAAAGTTTCTTTCCAATATTCATTTTGTCTTTACATTACATTTATGGATCAACATTTTTCGAGTGATATAACCTATTATATTGCTCTTGAGATTCTCCCTAACTCTTTTAGTATATCCGTAATAATTAGAAACTCACCACACGCTCTACCTTTGTGTGTCAATTCTAAAGTATTTCACTTAAAATAAATTTTGCTGTCATTGCTGTCATTCAAGATTGTAACATAACTGGTTAGTTTATAGTAGGGTTATGTGAAAGTGTTAAAAGTGACAGCAAATTAAAACAAAAACTTTTTTGCAAGCTGTGTAATAGCCCCCACTCTTGTTAGGGGCTTTATTACTTCGTGTGTTGGAAGGACGATTTTTCTTGCGGTTAGATAGTTCTTTAGAGGACTAAAGAATCTCTAAGACCTCTTGTACATCCTTAATATTCTTCATATTTTCAACGATAAACTGTACATCCTTGCGGTCGTGGACTTGCATCTCAATCGTTCCCTCAAAGATGCCATTATCGCTGGAGATCGTTACCTTACGGATATTAACACCCAACTGGTCGGAGAGGACATCAGAGATATCGTGCAGCATACCACTACGGTCAATACCGCGAATCTCAATCGTTGCATCGAAGAACAATCGACGGTGCATATCCCATTTGGCATCCAAAATTCTACCACCATAGCTTGCTTTCAACTTTGCAGCTACTGGGCAGGCACGCTTATGAATCTCGATATGGTTTTTATTGTCAATATATCCGAGGACATCATCACCTGGAATAGCATGGCAGCAATGTGGGAAGAGATAGCGATGTATGTTTTCTTCGTTGATGAAGATAGGCTTCTTTCTGTTGAGTTCTTTGGTTACAACAATCAAGCCTTCAGTACACTCTGTGTCCTTAGCCTCTACAGACTCTGTTGTCTTCTTGTCATTCGACTTCAAGAAAGGAACGTATCGACGCCAACCACGTGAGGTAACGGTCTTCTCTGACTTTGACTTTCCACGAAGTTCGTTCAAATCAGTGTCGCCAAGGATAACGGTCTTGTCTCCAACGGCAAGGAAAAGACTGTCATGCTTGTGGAGGTCGTGTAGTTCGCAAAGCTTATCTAAGGTTGCAGTTGTCATCTCAAGGTCGTGTGCCTTTAGCCACTTCAATAGCTGCTCTTCACCTGCCTTTTGCAACTCACGGCTCTCACGTCGCAAGATAGCTTGTATCTTTGCCTTCGCCTTCGCTGTAGACACAAAGTTAATCCATGAAGGATTGACGTGTTGCGACATCGAAGTCAGGATTTCTACTTGGTCACCACTTTGGAGTTTATGGCTCAATGGGACAAGCTTATGGTTGACCTTTGCACCAATACAATGGCTACCAAGGAAGGTGTGGATTTGGAAAGCAAAGTCGAGTGCCGTACAACCTGCAGGCATTGTTTTAATCTCACCCTTCGGTGTAAAGACAAAGATTTCAGATGCAAAGAGGTTGAGTTTGATAGCATCGAGGAAGTCCATAGCATCAGGCTGTGGGTCGTCGAGAATCTCTTTTATCGTACTGAGCCACTCGTTCAATTCGCCCTCATCCTCAGTAATCTCACCTCCATCCTTATATTTCCAATGTGCTGCAAAGCCCTGTTCTGCTAATTCGTTCATGTGTTCAGAACGTATCTGTACCTCTATCCAACGACCCTTAGCAGACATGAGAGTTACGTGCAATGCCTGATAACCATTAGCCTTAGGATGGTTTACCCAGTCGCGCAGACGGTCAGGATGACTCTTATAAATCTGACTGATAGCCACATAAATTTGGAAACAGTTGTTGATTTCCTCATCAGGTGACTTTGGTTTATAGATGATACGTACGGCAAGGATATCGTATATTTCTTCAAAAGTGACGTGTTTGTTCTGCATCTTATTCCAAATAGAATAAGGACTCTTTACACGTGCTTTAAGTTCATATTTAAAGCCCATCTTGTCAAGTTCGGCACGGATAGGTGCTGTGAACTGTTCAAAGAGGGTATCACGCTGCGCTTGTGTTGAAGCAAGTTTCTTCTCAATAGAGGCGTATGCGTCAGGATGTTCGTAGCGGAAGCTTAGGTCTTCCAGTTCAGTCTTAATCTTATTTAGTCCCAATCGGTTTGCAAGTGGTGCATAGATGTAGAGAGTTTCACCTGCAATCTTATACTGTTTGCTTGCTGGTTGGGATTCAAGGGTGCGCATGTTGTGCAGACGGTCGCATATCTTGATAAGGATAACGCGTATGTCGTCGCTCATCGTGAGCAGAAGCTTCTTGAAGTTCTCGGCTTGAGCAGAAGCCTGTTCGCCAAAGATACCACCAGAAATCTTGGTTAATCCGTCAACGATTTGTGCAATCTTAGGACCGAAGATATTTTCCATATCTTCCACCGTATAGTCGGTATCTTCTACGACATCATGTAAGAGGGCTGCACAGATACTCGTTGCTCCGAGTCCCATCTCTTCACAAGCAATTTGGGCAACGGCAATAGGGTGCATGATATAAGGTTCGCCCGAGAGTCGGCGCACACCCTTATGCGCTTGTCGTGCGAAGTTGAAAGCCTTGGTAATGATATCAACCTTCTTTCGATGACGTGAAGCAAGATAGGTATCAATGAGATGCTGAAATGCATCATCTACCATCTTCTCATAGTCAATCTCCTTAACTTCAATATTGTCCTTGTCCATTGTGCATCCTCCCATTATATATAATAAGGTAAAAGAATCTTGTTAGTATAATATGGCTTCTTGGCTTGTATTAGTAGCCGCGATAGTCATGTTAGGTTCTTCGTTTGGTGTTTCGTTTTGGTAAATCTGATCTTTGAAGTCTTTGAACTTCTCAATCATCTCAGAAGGTAGGCGTAACTTAGCTACGCCATTTATTGCATAAGCCTTGATTAAGCCTTGTCGATACTGTGGGTTAAGTACTTTCAAATCGTCCACATTCATACCTAATACATTGGCAATCTTAGCAAGTGTAACGTCTTTCTCTACAATGATCGTATCACAGCGGCTGGGTAGACCTGTTGATAAAGGTGTGATGTTGTAATCAGCATAGTAGTTCATTACATAATTAGCAGCGATGAAAGCAGGTACATAACCACGTGTCTCCTTCGGTAAATGCTGATAGACAGCCCAGAAGTCAGCACCACCACCAGCCTTAGTGATAGCACTGCTAACACGTCCCGGTCCACAGTTATAGGCAGCAAGTGCCAATGTCCAATCGCCAAATCGTTTGTAAAGGTCGCTCAGCATACGTGCTGCAGCGTAGGAAGACTTCTCTGGGTCGCGGCGTTCATCGATATAACTATCAATTTGAAGGTCATATTGTTTAGCTGTTGTTGCCATGAATTGCCATAGTCCTGCTGCTCCCACACGTGAGGTAGCATTAGGGTTTAAGCCTGATTCTATCACAGGAAGATACTTCAGTTCTAATGGTAAACCATAGAAACGCAGTGCTTCTTCAAAGATAGGGTTGTAATAACGTGCACGTCCTAAGAGATAAGAAGTTGATTGGCGTCCAGCCTTTGTGTAGCGATCGATATATTTCTTAACTTCCTCATTACAGGTCATTGTCATCACATTCGATAGATTGCGTATCTTACGATCAATGACTTCCATACCGTTTTCTGGCTCTGTTGCATTCGTAGAGGGTGTATTCTCGAACCCTGTTTGTATGCCACTATTATAGAACTTATCATCTACATAGTCAACATCAACATATCCTGCCATCGTTTCTGATGCATCAGGAATCATCACACTCACAGCTTTACCACGGCTGTCAACAACTGTTTGCTGTTGTGCATACAATCCGTAGGTTGCTCCCATTGTAACAAGGAAGGAAACAATATATCTCTTTCTACTCATTATTTCTTAGTTAGTTAGCGCAAATACAGTGCGCTGCTGCTTAGAATGTCAGACTACATCCAATGCCTATTGCCGATGAACGGAAAGGGTTGTTAGGTGTAGCGATACTCTTATTTGATATGACCGTCGGTGCAATATGCAGTGAGAGGTCATCTGATATGTCAAAGTCGGATAAGGAAGCGTCTACGTAAGCATCAATAACTGACAAGGCATAAACCGCAATAGTTGTAAAAATACTTAGGTCACGCCATCTACGATAGCGATCCTTGCGCTGTTTGAAGATGTTCTTATAACGCTCTTCATTGGCAGGGGTAATCGTAGCTCCGAGGTGTAGGAAGTTATTATAACTCTGCGTTGTTGGGTCATTATCCATAATGTCCATATAAGCCTGCGCATAATCATGGTACATTTGGTTGTTCCATGTCATGGCATAAACGCATCCAACAAAGCCTCCGTAGAAGATTGGTAGTTTCCAGTACTTACGATTGTAGACCTGTCCAGCACCAGGAATGACGAGTGCAAGCCACAAAGCACGCTTAGGATTAGGGCGCCACTTAGACCAGTCGCGTCCCTGTTTCTTTACCATGCCGACACTATCCTTTCGCAGAACAGAAGTGAGTTTACCCTCATCATCTGGTGTGAGGATAGCCTTCTCTTCTATATATTTATCCTGCGAATTAGGTATCTCAACGACTGCGGAGTCGCCTGGATATATCACCTTTAACGTGTCATGGGGCAGATCTTGTGCCTGCATGACCGTAACACTGGTGAGCATTCCGGCTATCAACAGTCCTTTGAGGATTCTATTCTTCATCTTCATCACTACCCTTTGTCTTGCTTAAGTTACTGGTTTGAAGCTTTCGCTACTTCTTCTTTGCTTTGTAGTCAGCACCTTGTTGAGGCTTCCTAATGCTTGTGAATAGTTCTTCTAAACCAGAATACTTGCTTATCTTATACTTACTAATACCTTAATCTTTCCGTATGGGAAGTATTATTTCATCTTATCCATTACTTCCATGATGTGAAGTAATTCCTCTTCTGATGCAAACGGAATACTAATCTTACCCTTTCCATCAGCATTACAACTCATCTGTACCTTCGTATCGAAGAATGATGAGAGTCGCTGCTTGAGGATATTAAACTCCTCTGGGAGTCGGGTGCGTGCAGAGATTTTCTTCTTTGCGCTCTGTATATCTTCTCCGTTATTGAGCTGCTGACAAAGTTCTTCAACCTTGCGAACACTATAACCGTTCTTTAAAATCTCACGATAGAGTTTCAATTGCAGTGAAGGACTATCTAAAGAAAGCAATGCACGGGCATGTCCCATGTCTATTTCTTTCTTTTGCAAACCCATCTGTACCAATGCAGGAAGCTTCAACAAACGAAGATAGTTAGCAATAGCTGCACGGCTCTTACCCACACGCTCAGCTACACGTTCCTGTGTCATTCCGCTCTTTTCAAGCAGATGTTCGTAAGCCAAAGCAATTTCAATCGCATTCAAGTCCTCACGCTGGATGTTCTCAACCAGCGCCAACTCCATTACATTCTCATCCTTAATCGTACGGATATAGGCTGGAACAGCTTTCAAGCCTGCCAACTGACTGGCACGCCAACGGCGTTCACCAGCAATAATCTGGAAACGGTTCTCGTCTACCTGACGTAAGGTAATTGGCTGAACGAGTCCTAATTCACGAATACTATTCGCCAACTCTTCCAACGCAACAGGGTCGAATTCTCGACGAGGTTGGTTAGGATTCGCTTCAATCTGGTCTAAGGCAACCTCGTTGATAGTAGAACTTCCTTGTGTACTGACAGCTTCAGTAGATATTAAGGCATCCAGACCACGGCCGAGGGCATTGGTCTTTGCGTTTCGATTATATTTCTTTTGTACAGCCATAGTCTTTGTTTGGGAGTTAATGGAGTTAAGGAGTTAGGTGGAGTTAGTGGTTGTTATGCTCGATGCTACGATGCTCTTCGTTTCCAGTTCTTAGTTTCTTTATTTCTAACAGCTAATATATCTGTGATAGAAACATTAGTTTTACAACCAGAAAACAGTACGTCTGTAAGCCTCAAAGTACACCTTTACACTCCGTTTCTTTCCCTTTTTTATTTCTTATTCTTTTCAATGATTTCCTTTGCAAGGCTAAGGTGATTCTTTGCACCCGTTGAGTCAGCATCATAGAGGATAACTGGTAAACCATGACTCGGACTCTCAGAGAGTTTTACGTTACGCTGAATAACAGCCTTGAAAACTAACTCTTGAAAGTGGCGCTTCACCTCATCGTAAATCTGGCGGGCAAGACGCAGACGACTATCGTACATCGTCAGCAGGAAGCCCTCTATCTCTAACTTCGGATTTAGCTTACTCTTGATAATCTTAATGGTGTTCAACAACTTGCTGATACCCTCCAATGCGAAATATTCACACTGCACAGGAATGATGACAGAGTCAGCTGCTGTTAATGCATTAACCGTAATCAAACCGAGTGACGGGCTACAGTCAATCAGAATGTAATCGTATTCGTCACGGATTGGAGCAAGCAGACTGCTCATAACCTTCTCACGACCATTAAGCTTTAACATCTCAATTTCTGCTCCAACAAGGTCGATATGGCTCGGAACAATGTCCAATCCTTCTATGTCAGTTGTGTAGATAGCGTCTTTTATGTCGGCATGGTCAATGATACATTCGTAAAGCGAACAATCCACCTCTTTGATATCCACGCCCAAACCGCTGGAGGCATTCGCCTGCGGATCGGCATCAATCACCAGTACAGACTTCTCAAGCGTTGCTAAAGAAGCCGCCAAGTTAATGGTGGTAGTCGTCTTTCCGACGCCGCCTTTTTGGTTGGCAAGTGCGATAATCTTTCCCATTTTTCTATTTAATCCTATACATTTATTAGGCTACAAAGATACATATTTTATATGAGATTGCAGGGCTTTATAAACCTTTTTTCGTACTTTTGCACTGAAATCAAAGTGAAATTTATGAATTCTAAGAAACCACTCATACTTATATCTAACGATGATGGATACCACTCAAATGGTATTCGTACGCTCGTTTCATTCCTTACAGATTTTGCAGATGTTGTTGTCTGTGCTCCTGAAGCAGGACGTTCGGGTTTCTCGTGTGCTTTCTCTGTGGTTGATTATCTGATGTTAAAGAAACGTCACAACATTCCTGATTGTGAGGTGTGGTCATGTACGGGTACACCTGTTGATTGTGTGAAGTTGGCGTTAGACCAGATTCTTGTCAACCGAAAGCCTGATCTTATCTTAGGAGGTATCAATCATGGAGATAATTCCTCTGTGAATAATCATTACAGTGGTACGATGGGTATAGCGTATGAGGGTTGTATGAAATATATCCCTTCTATCGCTTTTTCAAGTTGTGATTATGATCCTAATGCTGACCTTTCTTACCTACGTGATTATGTAAGACTTATTGTCAAGAAAGTTCTTGCTGATGGCTTGCCAAAAGGTATCTGTCTGAATGTGAACTTTCCTAAGGTCGAGAAGTTTGCAGGACTGAAGGTTTGCCGTATGGGTTGGGGTAGTTGGGTGAGAGAGGTTGAGCCTTGTAAGCATCCTCGTGGCTTTGATTATTATTGGATGACAGGCCATTATCGTAACGATGAGCCTGATGCAACCGATAATGATCAGTGGGCATTAGAGCATGGATATGTAACAGTTACGCCATCGAAGATTGACGTGACAGATTATGAAGTGCTCAGCAAGATGAAATCGTGGGAATCTCTTTAATTCTTTGATATTATGAAGTATTACCTGATAGTTGGCGAAGCATCTGGCGACCTGCATGCCTCACGCCTTATGCAGTCGTTGATGCAGTATGACCCAGAGGCTGAGTTTCGCTTCTTTGGTGGTGACCTGATGGCAAAAGTGGGCGGTACACGTGTGAAGCATTATCGTGAACTTGCCTATATGGGGTTCGTTCCTGTATTGCTACACCTACCTACCATCTTTAAGAATATGAAGATGTGTAAGGAGGATATTATGCGTTGGAAGCCTGATGCAGTCATCCTCGTTGACTATCCGGGATTTAATCTTAGTATTGCAAAGTTTGTAAAGAAGAATACCAATATTCCTGTCTATTACTATATCTCCCCAAAGATATGGGCATGGAAGGAATGGCGTATCAAAGCTATCAAACGTGATGTAAAAGAAATGTTCTCTATTCTTCCATTTGAAATTCCTTTCTATGAGAAGAAACATAATTACAAAATACATTACGTAGGCAATCCAACTGCTGAGGAAATTGATAATTTCCGTCATGTTTATTCAGAGTCAAAAGACGAGTTTTGTCAGCGTAACGGATTGTCTTCTAAGCCTATCATTGCTCTTCTTGCTGGTAGTCGTAAGCAGGAGATAAAGGATAATCTGCCTTCAATGCTTGAGGCTGCTCGCCATTTTGAGGATTATCAGATGGTGGTTGCTGCAGCACCTTCTATCACTGAAAGCTACTATAAGAAGTATTTAGGTGATAGTGAAGCAAAGATGGTAAAGACACAGACTTACGAACTTCTTAGTCATGCTACAGTAGCACTTGTTACCAGTGGTACAGCAACGCTTGAGACAGCTTTGCTGAATGTTCCACAGGTAGTCTGCTACGAAACGCCAGTTCCAAAGTTGATTCGTTTTGCTTTTAAGCATATTATCAAAGTGCGTTTTATCTCTCTTGTCAATCTTATTGCTGATAAAGAGATTGTGCAAGAACTTCTTGCTGATCGCTTCTCTATTCGCAACATTGCCAACGAGTTGTATCGCATCCTTCCTGGTCAGCCTTCGCGTGAACGTATGTTAGCTGATTACCAGCTTGTTCGTGACCGATTAGGTAATGAAGTGGCACCTGATAATGCGGCAAGAATTATGATAGAAAAGTTATCAGGTAGACTGGTTTATGATCTGTCAAGTGAAGCCGAAAATGAGTTTGTTAGTGAGGAAACTTATGAATAAATAGACTGCTTGAAACCATGTGTATTATTAAAGTTGTACATTTGTTTTAGTCAAATAAGTCCATCATTTTCGAACTATTTTCACGAACAAAAAGATTTTTTTCATGAATAAAAATTATTGCTGTCTGGTAAAACTTAAATAACATATAAATCCTTTCGGAATAGCCTTTATATAGGTAATTCCTCATTCTTTTTTGAATCCAAGCCCCCTAACTCAAATAAGTCAAGTTCTTTTGGTGGTGAATTTGCCTTTTCAGCTATTATGATGAGTTCATCATTTTTGTGGATTTTCCATAAATGAGATGAAATCAGTGTAATACATCAGTGTGAGCCTCAGCATGGTTACCAGCTGCGAGAAGGATACGTGTCTTTTTTATCATTCTGGAGATAACGGTACAAAGCAGATTGGCAATGAGTACCACCCATGTCTGTATCTGTATGGCATTTACAC
>CAKMOD010000014.1 GCA_927910885.1 uncultured Prevotella sp.
TTCTGAACATTTATAAAGAGTGGATAGCTCAGATATCGTTCGATTTGCCGTCAGATAGTCGTTCCATAGAGAAATATTATTTATACGCAGACCACCTTGAAATTGTCTACCACGAATCCTTGCAGGAATACATCTGAACAGAACGTCGATGCCCATTCTTTTTAACATTTGAGCTATTACAGAAGATACAGTTTTTTTTATTCATAGATTTTCAAATGCTGCAAAGGTAGTAAATAAAAGAAACCCGAGAGTTTTTCAGCCTACCAAATGTCCATTACGCCTTGATTTATTGACAGCGGCATAAGCCTGTTGACGTCCTTGTTCGATGATGCCACAGACATCACTGAATAAGTTTGGTGATGTTAGTTTATTGTTCATGTTTAGTCATTTATTATGTTATTCTTAATAGATTTTGTAGGTTTTATTGGTTACAAGTAAAAGAAGCTGATTGAACTTCTTTTCCTAATGTAGTATCTTCTCCTTCTGAGAGAGTTGTCCTTACCTTGTCAGACTAAGTCTCAGGCTCACACCAAAGTCGTGGGTGGTTGTAGGGTAACTGCCTGACGAGAGGAGTGGAGTATTGATCTGTAAGTCGTAGTAGAGGCTGGCAGTAACCAAACGGCTCAGGGTGTAGTCGCTCAAGAATGAGAACTTGAACGCAGTATTACCACTTGAAGCTGCTGATGTGAGTGAAGCAATGTCACGTGTGAGCGATGCCTGCTGGCGATAACTCATGTCAAGGCGTAGGTTGAGGTCACGATTCAATCCGCTGCTCTGGAGAGAAGAACTGTTGTCCTGTTGTGAACTTTCTGTTGTCTTTTTCTTCTTACTCTTTGCCACACGTCGTGTACCATTGTTGAAAAGATTGAAGTCATTTATTCTATAACCAATACCGACAACCCAGTCTTTTGATGAGGCTTCATTCAATTGTACGCTTGTCATAGAGAGTGAAAGTACACGTGTCTGGCGATACTCCAAGCGTGCAGTGAGGTTGTTCTGAAGAGTTACATCAACACCTAATAGAGGAGAGAAAGCTTCGTTGATACTCACCTGTGAGATGTTATACATCGAACTTGGGATAGGGTTACCCGTAGTTGCATCAGTAATGAAACCGAGTCCGTTCATGTATTCCTGCCATGTACTATAGCTCTGATAAGAACCGATAGCAAAGATACTGCGGTAAGCATGATTGATGTTGACACTCTTGAAGAACTGTTCAAAGAATGGCAAGCGTGAAAGACCGCTGTAACGGATAGACCAATTAGGCAATAAACTGCGCAGAGAAGGGAAGATGTTGAGTCCGTTTCCACTCATGCTGGTGTATGCATTGAGGAAAGCAGGAACCATAACATCTGCACTATACTTATTAACAGCACCTACAGCAGGAGTGAAGTGTCCGCCACCAAAAGAAGCAGGGTAGGTCGCATTGTTATATTGAGCCTCAACACGATTGCGATAACTATCAAGTGACTGCACGAAACGATTGAACGTTGGGCTATGGTAGCCGTTATTAGCATTTCCCTGACTTTCGAAGGCTGTACCTAACGAGAGGGTTGTCATGGTAAGTGAACCGCTCTGTGTGGTAGGCGTACCTGTGTACATATACTGGATGCTCCGTGAGGTTGTCTGCATACGACTGGCAGTAAGGTCTATCTTGAAGTCCTTAAATGGTTCAAGTGTCATACGAATCTGTAAGTCTTCGGTGCGATTCGTTACAGCAGGTGTAGCTACACTGTCGTTCATAAGCAACCAATTGTTGTCACGTGCCTTACCGATATAGTCGTCATCAATAAGACCGAAAGCAAAGTCAAGACCTGGTGATAAGGCTCCTGTACCACGTGTCTGTCCGAAGGCATCCCCCACGGTTGGCATAAAGCCAGGCAGTGCCATTGCGTATTGGTCACGATAAGAAATACTTGCTGAACGCACCATCATCAGCGCACGTGCCACACATTGTGCTGTCTTATACCAACCCTTATTATCAAGTGGTTCCTTAGGAGTGACGGTAAGTTTCATGCGGATGGCAGAGTCTGTACGGTTGAAGACTTTCAACTGTGTATCACCAATCTTACGATACTTGATTTTGATAGCCTTTCCTCTTTCGTCCTTAGCAGAAACGATAAGGCGTTTTGTATTCTTGCCATGTGGGACAAGAACAGCAGAATCGGCATTAATAACGATTTCCTTTTCAAAGCTCTTCTGGTTCTTAGGCAGTGCTTTCTTCTTGTCGTCATCTTGCCCTTTCTCCTTTCTTTCTTTTTCTTTCTTTTCCCTCTCAGTTTTCTTCTGTTCTGCTGTCAGCTTAGGACGAGTAGGGCGGGTGCGGTTGAAGCGTTCGTTCGTTTTCTTTAAGAAAGGAATATGGTTATAGAGGCGTTCAAAGTTAAAGGTGCTATTGATGTTCAAAGCACGATTGCTTGTGATGGTGTTACCAAGAGAGGTACCATCATCAAGGCTTGTTCCACGTACCCAAGTATAAGATGCAGTATAGTTTGCATCAGCGTTTATCCAGTCGAGGATCGGTAGGAGGTTGAGTGGAAGCTGATAAGAAAGCGTAAAGTTCTGTTGGTAGTCGAGTGGTGTACCGAAGTGCTTAATACTTGTCCACACCGAGTCTTTCCATGCCTGATAATGGTCGGCATAGAGGTCTTTATTAATAGGAGTGTAAGGTTCTTCTATCTCAGCATGTGTCGCACTTTGGAAGTTCATGTGGAGATTGCGTGTCAAGTCCCAACGTAGGGAGAAGTCACGATTCCAAAGGAACTGTTCACTGAAGGTAAGTGGGAGCAGACTGTTCTCAGTCGACTCCATATCACGCTCCTGCAACTCGTAGTAGTTGCGCACCATTTCGGTGTTGAAGGTAACGTTTTGTGGCAACCAGTTCAAGCCAAAACGCTTGAGGATTTCAAACCATTTCGACCTACTCTTTATAAGTTTCTTGAAAGGTTCCCAAGGCTTATATACTGGAGTCCAGTTATAGTTCAGCGCTCCACGCCAGTTGTCTTCATTCTCATAGACCGTTGTCTCACCTGATGTGTGTGAGTGAGAATGGCTATAAGAGAATGAGAAGTTAGCAGGGTCGTATGGCATAGGGTGGTTCTTCGTCTGAATACCAACACGTACGTTAGATAAAGAGAAGTTCGTTGTCAGACGTTTCGTAACGGCAATAGACTCGATGGAGTCACGCTCTTGACGGTTAGCAGTACCATCAAGGGCGTCCTTCAATTCCATATCCGTGTCGAGAGGGTTGTATTTAGGACGACTCTCGCTCTTGGTTACGCTGTAATATAATGGTGCTGATACCTTAGCCTTATCTGGGAAGAACTTTCCTAACTCAAGACTTGTGGTGACAGAAATATCTGTCTTAGACTCCTGCTGTCGTTCGTTAACACCCTGTTCCAAACCACCAAAGCCATCAGTGCTATGGCTGGCATTAACATCCACAGTACCGAAGTCTGATAGTTGCAGGTTGAGCTGACCTCTTGCTGCCCATCCACCTTCGTTGTTAAACTCCTGTAAACGTAATTCGTTTACCCATACCTCACCACTCTTCTGACTACTGGAAAGGTTGCGAACACCAATAATCATCGTCTTCACTTCACCAAGAGTTGGGTTACCCATCACCGTTACTTTGTTAGCAGGACGGTCTGTATCATAAACAGAGAAAGCACGGTTATAGCTTGCTGTACCTGAACCACGTGCCTGATTACGTTGCTTCTTCACGGAGGTGAGGAGCTTCAATGGAATATCAAGCATATTCTCCTCTGGCCATACAATACGGCGATGCTGCCCAGTGTACATATCATAACGACCTGGAGCAGACAGCTTCAAAGGAATCTCATACTCGTAGTAGTTGTTTTTGTAGTCAGAACCCAAACGGATGAACACAGCCAACTGGTTATCTGTAAGATTGGTCGTGTTCTGTTCAAAGGCATTCGCATGTACGAACATCTGCAAACGCTTATACTGGCGAAGATCGAGGGTTGTATTCTTATAGACAGCCTTTGACTCTCCTGTTCCAAGATTGTTGACAACCATTGAGAGTGCCTGTTCGTTCTCCTCAACCAATTGTGGCTGGTTAGGATCTTGTCCACGCTGAATACCTGGAGGTAATACATAGTTCACTGGAACCTTGTCATTGTTTTCTTCAAGGCTCACAGCACTCACTGACATTGTACCCGAGTTGCTGGCAGAGTTGGTAAGGTTCTGTTGATACTGACGCCACTTACCACTTACAAGGTCGAAAGTGCCAAAGCGGAGTACGATAGGCTTTGCGAAACCAGTGAGGAACATACGCATGAAGCGGATGCTGGTAAAGCCACTGATGCTACCCACACGCTTCTGGAACTCCTCTAAAGGAATACGGAACTGATACCATGTGACAGGTTCAGAACCACCCTTACGCAGTGGGGCTGAGGCTACACGCTTGTCAACAATGAAGTTCTGACCTACGACAAGGTCTTGTGGACGAATACTAATATGATACTGGTAGTATTTCTCGTATTCGTTCAGTGTATAATCCTGATTGATATCCTCAACATCTGGAGTTGTCTTGTATGAGGTATCATAACGTTCGTTGTTGTTATCATTGTCTGGTGAGTTACCCTGTGGGTTGTTGATGCGCTTATATCGTTCAAGGATAGAAGCCTGCTTTGCATCCCAGTCAGAGCCACGGAAATAGTGGTAGTCATCATTGGCAGGGTCTGCCCATATCGAGTCGAAGACAGCCTGATTGGTATTAGCACGGGCTGCTGTAAGGAAGTTCTGATAAGAAGCAAACTGCTGTTCTTCTTCATCAGTCAATCCATTAAAGCCGACATCTTGTTTCGCACGACTACCCTTTGAGGTTGCGAAGGCGTAAGTAATTGTACTTTGTGTTGGTATTTTACCCCATTGCGTTGTTGTCCATGACTGGCTACCATCTACAGGCATACCACTCTCGTAGAACTTCTTACCATCTTTCAGTACGTCTTCAGACACCTCTCCAAGGTTGATATAGAAGTCACCACCATACTGATTAGCATTCGGTAGCTGACTAGAGTAGATGAATGGGTCGAGCATCCAGAACTCTATATATTCGATGTTAGCAGTTTGGAAGTCGTTAGTATCCAACTTACGCATCATACCTCCCCACGTTCCAGTAGGGTTTGTGAGGTGGCCGTTGATATCCAAGTTTGGATTGAAGTTATATGGTCCACGCTCAGAAGGGTAGTAAGCGAGGTTTAGAATATTCAATGTAGAGATAGAACCACTGTAGTTTCTATCACGATTTGGGAACAATTCACTCACAGGAATCTCACGTACATAGTGGTTAGAGAGCTGTTCAAGGTCACTCTTAATATGTCCCGGTGTCAGCGAACTACTACGACGAGTGAAGAGTGGGTCAATCGTGTACCATGCTAACAAACTTCGGTTAAAACCACTGCGAAGAGTTGTTTTATCTGAATATTCAGGGAAGTCTGATGGTACACTGGAGATAATCCAAGAGGTAGGCTGACTTACGTCGATAGTTGTCTTTGCTCCCTCAAAGTCATCGAGATAAGAAGCGTTGTCCTGTGTTCCCTTGCTCTGACCTGCTAACAACTGTGCGAACTCTGCTGAGAAAGTAATGTAAGAAGGCTGGGTAACGTGTAGGAATGGAATCCTGTTGAGCATATTCGTAAGCCACTGACTCTCTTTCTTCCAGTTGATATTTAGTCCCCAAATGGTGTTGTTGAGTGGTTCAGAACCCATATTCACCTTAGTTGTCAACGGTTGTTCAGAGAGGTGCATGAAGGTACCACCAATCTGGAAGTCCTTTGAGAAGTCATACTCCCAGTTTACACCAATCATCGTCTTACGCTCCTGTTGATAAGCACTCTGGCTTTCCAGCGATACATTGACTGCTGTACCTGCATCGATAATACTCTGATTAAGGATTGTCACCTCACCAGCACTGTAATCAACACTATAATCAGAACCCTCATTCAAGGTTACACCGCCCGCAGTTACTATTACCGAACCCTGTGGAACGTTATAGGCTCCAAGGGAGATAACGTTTGCTGCCGAACCTCGATACTGTCCAATAAGGATGAATTTATCCTTCTCAGCAATCTGCTTAGCGATAGTCTTCGTAGAGTCATAGAGTTGTTCGAAAACGTACTTATTCGCAATAGCTGTAGTAACACCCTTATCTGTTAAAGCTTTGCGAAGTCCGTTGCCGAAAGGCTCAGCCATAGGGAAGAATACACGTCCGTTGCTGATAGTATATCCCTCAACGTAATCAAAATAACCATTGGAATGTGGATTGTTATTATTATCCAGTCGGTCAGCATTGAGAAGTTTGATGAGCGTTTGGTTCTTTACTTGCGGTTCTGGAATGTATGACAGATAGACACCTGTCGTATCACTCTGATACTTCACGTCAAGGCGGAACTTATCACGCTCAATGTTAGAAGCGAGATAATAAACGTTCTTCATCATCAAGTCCCAGTTTCCTTGCTTAGGATTATTGCTGGTGTTCTTCAATGACTTGACAAAAAGTGCCTCATTGATATTGGTACGATCGCTGGCAAACTCACCCACCTGATAGGTAACGCCACCATAGGTATATTCGTAGGCAATCGCCAATACTTGGTCGGTTTGTACTCCGCTCTTCATAGAGATATAACCCAAAGCGGTGTTGACTGTATATTCAGAACTATTGAGTAGTCGGGCATTAGCCAATTTCTCATAGTCGTTGCCACCCACAAGTCCTGCACCATCAAGAATACCCGTCACTTGATCAATGTCACGAGCGGCAGGGAAAGTCTGTGTGATAGTGGTGTACTCTGTATTAGCATTGTTTGTTGGTACGGGTCCGTTACCAGTTCCCCACAGGTCAGTACGGCTTATCTTCTTGTTTTCACCAAGGTCTGTAAGTGCAACAATGTTACGTGTGTTACTCGTTGTTCCAGTCTTATTCGTCACCCATACCTCCACACGATTAATCGTAACACCAGTTTTGAGGTTAGGCAATGACTTCATCGCTACATCATAGTTGTCGCGGAAATATTGTGAGAGGAAGAAGTGGTGGTTTTCTTCATAGTCAGCCGCATCAATTTCAAATGGTGTAAGCTGTTTGCCACCACGTGAACTAACGCTCTTGTTAGAACTCTTCTTTTGTGATAATACGGTCTGTAACTTCAGTTTACCAAACTGCATATCAGTACGAATACCGAAGAGAGCAGATGCTCCCTGTACGAGAGAGTTGTTAGAAGGGAAGGTAACATTACCACCCTCAACGAGTTTGATAATCTCATCTTCCTTACCTTCATATCTTAGTTTGAAGTTCTGTGTATCAAAGTCGAAGGTAGCATCAGTGTTGTAGTTAAGGTTCATATTCACCTTGTCACCCACTTTACCATTCACGTTGACATTGATTTTCTCATCAAAGTCCATTGCCGTTGTCTTACGATTACGGATAGGAAGTGATGGGTTATCAATGTTCTTGATGTTTGCGCCGAACTTCAACTCAGCCGAACCCTGTGTCTTAATACGTACACCACCAGGACCGAATATCTTTTCAGCAGGACCCAATGAGAAGTGCATATCAGTAAAGTCGAACTTATCCTTACCTTTCTCCTTTAGTATTTCTTGATTCTTTGAGCGGTAATAATCAGCAAAGCTACGCTTCTCTGTCCACTTCCGATACTCCTCTGGCGTCATCATGATTGGAGCCATCACGTAGGTCTTACCAATCTTATAACCAATGATATAGCGGTCGAGTGAGTCGTTATACTCCACAGTCTGTCGCATATTCTCTGGTCGGATAAGGTCGGTAGAGTTCTCCTTGAGGTCGTCGTATGTAATCGGGGTTGTGCGCTGCACCTTCCAACGAGGATGTAGCAAAGAGTCAGGAATAGTCTCCTCATCAATCTCCACTTCAATAGGCTTCGCTTTCTTGACCGTATCAGGTGGTGCTACCGCATAAACCAGTTTCGCAATTGGTGCAAAACTAAGTGCCGAGCGTCCCCAGCTCAACAGTCCGATACTGCCGAGAAGTGTGATGATAAGGATGGATATGTAATACTTTCTTTTCAAGAAGATAAGTGGTTCTATACCTCCCCAAGCCCCTCCAAGGAGGGGATATGTTGGAGTAAGTGGATAGTTCTAACCAATGGTAAGCCTTAACATACAGTAAAGTGCAGTTGTAGGCGGTAATCACTCTCCCCTCTCTTTTGGAGAGGGGTCGGGGGTGAGGTTCTACTTAATCATCTTCAACGCCAACTTAACAACCTGCTCCACTGGTAGGTCTGGCTGTTCAGCGAGGATGCTTACAACAACCTTTGCTGATGGGGCAGGAGAGAAGCCCAGCATTGTCAATGCACTGACAGCTTCATCTTTGATAGCAGTGTTGACAGTTGGAGTGTTAGGCTGGCTGCTTATGTGCAACTCGTCAGCAATACCGCTCTGCATAATCTTGTCCTTCAAGTCAACGATGATGCGTTGTGCAGTACGGAGTCCGATTCCTTTCACCGTCTTCAACATCTTCTCGTCACCATTGGCAATGACATTGCAAAGTTCTGCAGGTGTAAGTGATGAGAGAATCATACGAGCGGTATTAGCACCGACCCCCGAAACGGTAATCAATAGTCGATAGAGCGAGCGTTCCTGCTTGTTAGCAAAGCCGTAGAGCGTATAGTTGTCGTCACGTCCACCTGTCATAATAGCCTCGTGCACATAGAGTTTCACTTGCGCTTTACCCTGTATAGCACTATAAGTATTAAGCGAAATGTTTAGCGCATAGCCCACACCATGTGCCTCGACAACAGCCAAAGCAGGTGTCAGGTCAGCCAGTTCGCCCCTGATGTATTCAATCATAATCTAATAAAAATAATCCTTACCGTGGCAAGGGGTTTTGTATATACAGAATTAATAACGTAATAGAATAATAAAATATTGTATTACAAAAGGCATAAATAAAAAAAAGAAGGCACAAGCGGCCCAACCAACTGGCCACCAACTGGCCCCTCC
>CAKMOD010000015.1 GCA_927910885.1 uncultured Prevotella sp.
TTGATCCCTACTTTGCAACGTCAGTTGAGATTCAGAAAGGAGCCAATTCGTTTGTCAGTGGGACTGGAGCCTTGGGCGGAACGGTGAACTATTCTACCAAAGAAGCACGTGACTTGATTGAAGGAAACAAGCAATGGGGGGTCTTAACTACCATCAATTACAATGGAAAAGAGAACCTTCGAACCTATCTTTTGGGTGGTGCTGTACGCTTAAAGCATTTCGATGCTCTGTTAATGGCGGCACATAGAGATGGTAATGAATTGCGAAACTTCTCGCATGGAAAGTATACCCGCAACATCACTTCTACGCAAATAGACCCTATGGACTTTCATCAGAACACGTGGTTAGGTAAACTTTCCTATGCGCCGAGCGACAATCATAAGTTTGTTTTGTCGTTTTATGCGATGAATCGCAAGACAAATGCCGATATCTGGACCCTCGAACCGATAGATGCTTTCACTGCCGATGGAAAACCTTATTACTATTCTCATGACCAATCGCTTTGTCGTTCACTCTCGTTTTCCTATCGATACTTGAACGAAAAAGGCTTTGTTCGTAAGCTAATGGCAAAGGCTCATCTGCAAAATTCCTATTTGGATGCTACCACATGGACCGACTTTTATCGTCCAAACTTCGACCTTGTGAACAGTGATATGACTCTCATCTACGAGGGAAAGCACACGAAGTATCGCGGACAAGCTACAAAAGACAAGCTCATTCAATTGAATATAGACAGCAAACGCTTTGATTTGGGCAACTTAGGAAGCCATATTTTTAACCTCTCTACATTGATAATGCAGCGCAACAGCGATGCAAGGAACGTGGATATTGAAACTCCTTTGGCCTCAGATCCAGTCACTGGATACACGGTTAGAATGGGAAAGGTTTATAAATACGGTGAAGCCATGGGGGTGTTTGCTCAAACTTATTCGTTCTTAAACCCCATAACACGATTCAATTGCGGCCTTTCTTTGATGGATGATATAGCGTTTGGTAAGAAGTTCACAATGAAATTGGGTGTGAGATACGACTATTTCTTGACGAAAGACAAGGCAGACGAGGGCGAACAAAACATGGGATATATTCGCTATCTCTTGCAAAACATGCAGGGAGCAGCCATGAATTTCGACCCCATTCACGACAAAGAATCGGGCTTTTCGTTTTTAACGTCGGTGTCTTATGCCTTCCATCCGCTGCTGAACATATCCTATCGGTTCTCTACAGGCTTTCGAGTTCCGAACACAGAAGAGAAGTATTTCCAATTCTATAGCCTTTGGCCATCGTTTGTTGTGTTATCAAATAGGGGCTTAAAAGCCGAGAAATCTTTCAATCATGAAGTCGAATTAAATGGTCGGGGCAAAGGTTTTGGCTATTTGTTGAGCCTGTATTATAACCAATATTCAGACTTTATAGAGCTGAAACAAGGCACATTGACGATTGAAGAGCCTTTAATACAGCGGTCAAAAAGCATTTCTTATGCCAAGAATGTCAATCAATCGTCGGCCCATCTGATGGGATTTGATGCCGCCTTGCAGGTATATCCCGGTGAGTGGATAGACAGATTACAAGGCTTTATGCTTTCATCGGCCTTTAGTTATGCCGAAGGAGAGTCGTCATCGGGAATGAGTATGCTTGGCATTCAGCCTTTAACGGGAAACGTCGGCATTGAATATACGTCGCCAAATGGGCGTTGGCAGGCCAATGTTAAAGCCAATTTGTTCTTTGCAAAGCCTGTATCTCAAACTACTTTCTGGGATAAAGACGCCGCAGGAAAAGAGCTTATACGCCGTTATCCGGCTTCATTCATGAGCAATGCCTATACATTTGATGTCTACGGCTATTACAAACTGACACGCAATCTCACGCTAAGGGCAGGCATATATAACCTGTTAAACAATGAGTATCTACGTTGGGATGACTTGCGACAACTAACAAATCCCGCGCTGCTTTCAAACATAAACTACTTCTTTCAGGATGGAAAAAAGTCATTGAGTAGGTTTACTCGTCCTAAGAGATATATCTCTATAGCTCTTGAATACAAACTTTAAACGAAATAAAACAGATATGAAAAGAACATTAATCATTGTCAGTCTGCTCGCAACCCTACTCTTTTCGGCTTGTGATCAGCGCAATACGATAGACGTATATGAAACAAACAGTACGCCAGACCTAAGTAATCCTGTCATACAAAAGCTGACAAATGTCAGTTGGTATAAGGGAGGTAGCTTAGAAAACACAACAGTTTGGACCACCACTAAGTTCAAAGATAAAGCTTCTTCGCCTTTTGAGAGCATGCTTTATTCTATGGCTTGGATAGGAATGGAACTTCATCGGGACGGCACTTCCACGCTATTGTTCCGCCCACCCTTTGGAGAAAGCACTTACATCTTTTGCCAAGGGAAGTGGAAAGTGTCTGAAACCGAGAAGAATACTGTTATCATCGACACGAAGATTCCAGTGGGATATACCAATATTAAGCTTAAAGTGAAGAACATAGAAGCTAAAGATAACGTCAGCATTCTTACCGCTTCATTGGACTTTGGCGACCGAATCTTGATGTTAGACTTTTATAATAATACTTCGATTTATGGCGATGAACCTGATAACAACTATCCTGGTATCGGCAAATCTACAAGTCAAGATTGGTTCTCTACAATGAAAGTGCAGCACGATAAGCTTGCAGAGAGCGACTTTCTCAACACTTCTTGGGAGACCATAGGCTATAAAACAGAGAATAAAGACGAGGTAGATGACAGGTCGGAACTATCTATGCGCACGCTGCATATAGACGATTTGCTGACTAAAACGCCTGCTTTCTTCTTTGGTTTGAAGTTCTCTTTCGCTGAGAATCATAAGGCTTTTATTCAATCTCCAACGCTAATGAAAGACTTGTATCATAAGAATTGGAGTGAGATTGAAGAGGAAAAATATCCTGTTGTGACGGCAAATTGGAGAATAGATGGTAGCCGTCTCATCGTTGAAACAGACGAATTGCCTTATACAAGCTTTGGAGAAACGATGTTTAACCTTATCACTGACAAGACACAGGCTGTCTTTTGGCCTTCTAAAACGCCTGATAAGGGAGTGTATTTATGGCGACATTTCTACTATATCTTTGAGGTTATAAAGCATACCGACAAAGGAAACTGGTATCGAATCACGTCACCTGAGGAGACACACTATGTGTTTATGTTGAAGACTTCGATGCCCGATGTCTCTAAATTTGTAGGAGTTAAGAACGCGGTTAGTAAATTAAATTAAGATAATGAAAGGTATATTGAAAATGAAAAAGTATCTATATACGTTGTTGTCCCTATTGTTTGTGGCTACAATTTCATCGTGTGAGAAGGGCGATTTGCTAAATATCATCACGCAAGATATTGACTTAAACGAGAACTCTAAAGAGTATCAACAATATCTAAAGGAGCGAATTGAGTCGTATTTGAAGACTTATCGTTTTGAAGAAGCAAAGAAATTAGTGCCTAAACTCACTGAAGAGGAGACGCAAAAGCGGTTTTGGGTGTTATATAATAAGTATCATCAAGAGGCTCTAACGCAAGGATGTGGCTATATCTTAGCGTCAGGTGACACGCTGTTTCTAAAGGTAATGAACAAAGACGAGATAGCCCCGAGTCAGTTAAAAGCGTTGACTTCGTTTTATGATTATGTCGAATTGAAGGGCACAAACCAAGAAACAACGCTGTGGGGCTTAGGAAATTATCCTGCATTGGAAACGCTTTCGTTCCCTTCTTGCTTTGTTTCTAAGGTGAAAGATCTTGATAAACTCAAGCAACTTAGAGTCTTTTCGCTCACTGCCGACAAAGAAAAATATGAGTGGTGGTTTACTTCTAAGGCTTTCAAACCTATTGATATGGCGGGTTATGACCTATCAAAGAATGATAAGTTAGATTCACTTCTGTTCGATGGTGTAGACATTTCGAATCTCAAAGTGACTTCAAACACGATGCGGTTATTGTCATTGAAGCACGGCATTTATACCAATGCGAGCCTCAATAACATTCATGCAAGGCACATAGATATAGAGAATTCGGACGCAGCCGATGACGAATTGATTATCAATAACAAGGCAATTCAGCGCTTATCTATTGAGACTAATGCCGACAATAATAAGCCGTTTAAGCTTATAAACGTAGCAAACTCGTCGTTACATAAGCTTTATGTGGTGGAAACTTCAATGGAACAGCGCACACTAAAGAAGGTTATCTTGAACGAAAATATAGATACTTTGACTATTGGTGGCTATATTTCGCGCGGCGATGTGCCACAACAAAGCGTGGAACTCGTTGGACTTTCAAGGCTCAATCGACTCAAACGTTTATCTTATAACCCTGATTTCAGCCCCATAGCCACTAAGGATTTGCCGAAGAACATAGAGGGATTGTATATCGGTGGCTCTGGAAATGTGCCCTATAAAGACGGAGATTCGTTTGATTATAGCCACCTTTCAAAGCTTAAAATCTATTCAAACGGAAAGTTTATTTCGGCAAATATGAAGCTATCTACAGCCATAGATTCGATTTATTTGTTTCCTTCTCAAGTGTTTGGTGACTTGAAAGCGCTTGACTTTTCAGGCTTAAAATTCACCAAAGCCGATATTTATATAGGCAGTTTAACGCGAAATGATGTGGAGTTGCCTATGCTTAAGCGCTTCGTTTTCCCTGCAACACTGAAACAACTCAAGTTGAGTAATGCTCAAAGTGAGGTCGTTGATCTGAGTCGTTGCACGCATTTGAAATCCCTTTATGTCGATGATTCACGTACAGGAGAGAGGGCAATCAAGAAGCTGATACTACCAAAGAATCTCAAGAAAAGTGACTTTAAGCGACAGCATAAGAGTGAGTTTGAAAACGATTATGCCTTTAAGTTGTCGGATATTAATAATGAAACAGTGATTGAAAACCTGCCTTCGTGGGTTGAAAATGACGGAAACGGGACGTATAGTGTACCGAATGATTAGTGAAATGAATATGGTTTTAACTCTAAAATAAATTGTAAAATGAAAAAGATATGTAGTAATCTATTCGCTGTTCTCTGTCTGATGATGGGAACAATGATGATGTTTTCGTGCTCAAAGAGTGAGGATACGCCCAATGAAAAGGGTAATCCTGAGGCACAAGTAAAGGTGAAAGAAGAAACAAAATCGGCTATTATCAGCGTTAAAAACCTGCCCGCAAAGAGCGAAGTGCTGTTGGTTTATGCTGACGATCGGGGGCAGATGCTCACTAAAGGCCTTACCGATGCACAGGGAAACTGGCAGTTTGACGCCGACCAATTGGTGGGATTTGAACAGCATTTGAAAGTAATGGTGAAAGAAAATGACCAAAACAAACTGATTCAAACCCTCACTATTCCAGCTGCAAAGCAGACTCTCACACAGCAACAGATTGAGAATTTGCTGATGAAACACACCTGGAGTTCGGTTGTTTACACTTCACGCATGCTCATTAAACATAAGGGAAACCTACCTTTGGATATGTTTATAGGAGTTGCACAAAAGCAGTTTAAGTTTGAAAATAATGGTAAGTTTGTCTTCAAGGTAACCTCTCCACTGAACTTTACCGATAATAATGGCTCGTGGACACTTAGCAATCAAGAGCTAACCATTAATACAAAGATTCCTCTTGGACCTCTATCTATGACGCATGTACGCATCAATAAGCTCACCGACGATGAGCTTTCGCTGTTGGCAGAGATATCCGATGGCTTGTTCTTAATCAGTTTTAAGGCACAAAAATAATTGAAAATAAAGGAAGTAGAGAGCGTTTTTCTACTTCCTTTTCTTCTTTTTATACCTCAAAAGGGTAAAAAAAATACCTAAAAATAGGTATGGCAAAGAATTGAGAAAGTGTGTATTTTTGCAGACGAAAGTTGGTGGTAACATGAAAAAAACAATTTTTTTCGCAACTCGAATCGTCTGCTCTTTTTTCTGGATTAGATGCTAACGACATCGAAAGACACTTGAACACGCTTCGATATAGCGTGAAAAAGGTGCCTGCTAAAACTGTTTTTATATCAGAAAACGACTCTCTTTGCGAAATAATTGTGGTGGTTGAAGGACTTGTTTCGGCTAGAATGAGCACGGCAAAAGGCAAACATTTAATGGTAGATTATTTGAAAGCAGGCACCATGTTGGCTCCTGCTTTTGTGTATTCTGATGAGTGTGAGGTTCCTGTTGAAGTGAAAACGATAGAGAAGAGCGTATTATTTTGTATGTCGAAAGACGACTTTTCACTTCTAATTAGCTTCTGCGAGCCTGTTCGAAACAACTTTATTCATATTCTATCGCATATTAATTTCTTTTTAATGAGCAAGATTCGTATGGTGTATATGAGCTCTATTAAAGAGAAGATTGCCACTTTTTTACTTCGAAAGGCCACCATAATGCATTGCGATTCGGTACCTCTTAATCTGTCGAGAAGGCAACTTGCCGATGTGTTTGGTATTCAAAAAAAGCTCGTTAATACGCACTCTTAACGAACTGGAACACGACAATTTAATTTTTGTTCGAGAGAAAGAGATTGTCATTCTTGACGCACATGGCTTGCAAGAGATATTGAAAGGCTAATCCATCTCATTGCTTTTGCACTCTAATCTCAATGCAATTGCACCCTAAAAGCATAGCTATTGCAATGTAAAAGCAATGCTTTTTAAGGTTTATACAAGTTTATATAGGCTATTTAAGTCCCAATAAATCATTTTATATGAAATTAGCAGCATAGCTGAAGTAAATAATGAATTATGTGGTAGACAAGGTAAAGGGGGGAGTAAAAAGAGGATGTGTCCATTTTGACACACCCTCTTTTTTTATTTATCATCATTGAACTAATTTGTGAATATTCCAAGAAGTGAAATAATCTAACCTACTAAAACAAAGAGAAGTTATTACTTCTATTACCACAATAAGTTTAATTTCGTTTTGCTGTCACTTTTAACATTTCTCATAACAGCATTGTTTATCAACGCATTAACCTTTCAATTTGAGTGACAAGAATGACAGGAAAATTTGTTCTTGAGTAAGTTCTCTATCGAAACAGTGATCAAATCTAATCCATTTCCACCCTATAATAGACTCTACAAGATGAGGGTTATTTATGTGGCAATAATGCTTTCAGATGCTCAAAGTGCCTCATCATACTTTGTTTCGTTTGCTCATCACGTTCTACCCGACATGCCGCTTCTAAGTCAGATAAGAAGGGAAGATAGTCAGTCTCAGCAATAAAGCGAGCCGCACGTTCTCTTACCGCAGGACTATTGTCAAAGAGTAAGCCTTGCACCCAACGCTTAGCATCCCATGACCGACATGCCTGTAACCAGTCGAGTGCAGCTATCTTCTCCTTAGGCGAACCATATAAGAATGTTCTATAATATCCACGTTCCTTTCTCAAATCATCTTTCGTCATGAGAATCTCACGATTGTATAAATCGGGATTAACGACTCGCTTCGAATATGCTACGACTGGCATGCGTAAGGTCCAACGCACCATGCGTGGTATCATCCACATCATTCCTGGTGTTGCCTCTGGGTGCGAGATACTACTAAAGACACGCCCTTTCCCATATTCATTGGCGATAAAGAAAGGTCGATTATTCGTCATGTTAGCTGGGGCATTACCCTCTTCATGCACATCGGTTTCCATTATCGCCATAGTCGTGTAAGGAAGTGGAATATTGTCACTTTTTACAAGGACAGGACCTTCGTAATACATGACGTATGACTTATCACGCTTAGCAAGCTCAGGGAATAGTTTTTTACCTTCTGCCGTGAGGGAGAAGACTGATATTCCATGTCCACGATTATCATGCTCAATATCAATTGCCTTTCCACCATTAATGTGCATACAAGCATATCCTGGTGTGTCTGTAAAGAGATAGGCACCAGCACAGATACCCACAGCACCTTTTCCTGAACGAATAAAGTTTCTTATTCGTTCCATGTTTTCCTCTCCAAGATTCATATACTGCGTCGCTCCTTCACCTCCTGGGATAATAATAGCATCCAAATCCCTCAAAACGCCGTTCGCAATATCACCCGTAGTGATAGTTCGAACCGCCATATCAGGATCCAATTGTATGGATGCAATCGTCTCCCAAATACACGTTTGTGCACCACCATTACCTTGGAAAACACCCACACGTACCTTGTTTCCTACTCCCATACTCCATGCACTCAGTCCTACCAAGCACATAGCAATGATGAAAAACGTTTTTCGTAGCATAATTGTTTATGTTAGTTTGTAATTCTTTTATAGTCAAGTTTGCGCATAGTCAATCTACTATGAACGAAACAAAGATAGTATTTATCTTTGATATTTACATGTAAACAAAAGTGTTTTAAGTATTTTTAGACTATCGTTTAGTACCTTATTCCACACACTTATAGGTTCCGACAGACCTATCCTACCCTTCCCTATCGAAGTATAGATGCCCAACACCATTGGTGCTAATGCTCAGCACATATAGTGCGGAGGGTGAGCACCATTAGTGCGGAGGGCATAAACGACACCAGCAATACCATAAGAATGGGATAAAGCAGTATAGACATTTACATGGAATGAGCCTTTAACTTACACTCTATTACGTATGTTTATAGAAAATGATTACCTTTGCACAGTAGTTTAGATCAAATCACAACGATATGAAAAAACAACTTATATTGCTTTGTGCGTTAGCCATCTCAGCATCGTTACACGTCACAGCACAATCATTCAGAAAGCAGATCAGTGAGCATCCTGAGCTTTCTGCCAACAATTACCTTGCTTACCCAGCACCTTCGGGTAGGCTAACGCCTGCTCCTTCTGGCTATCTTCCTGTATATCTATCGCATTATGGGCGACATGGGTCACGCTATCTCATTCATGAGCAACAGTATCTCCGGCCTATAGAAACCCTACAGCAAGCTGATTCGGCTGGTATGTTGACCAATGAAGGAAAGGACGTCTTGAAGAAATTACGCCTCATGTATACAGAATCTTACAAACGATGGGGAGAGCTGACACCATTAGGAGCACAGCAGCATCAGCAGATTGCACGAAGAATGTATCGTCGTTTCCCATCTGTATTCCGTGATTCGGTATGGGTGGATGCCAAGTCAACGGATGTTATCCGTTGTATTCTTTCCATGGAGAACGAACTGCAGGAACTGATTCGACATAACCCTCGTTTGAGAATTAGGCATGATGCGAGCGCACATGACATGTATTTTATGAAGCAGCCAGACAAGAAACTCTCTCATCAAAGGGATAGCAGTGCTGTAAAGAATACGATTGACGAGTGGGGCAAACGCAATATTGATACCAAACCATTGATGGCTCGTCTCTTTAAGGATAAGGAATACGTGACAAAGAAGGTGGATGCAGGACAGCTTACCTTCGATCTTTTCAGTTTAGCAAGTATTGTTCAGAACTCAGAGATACGCCATTCGCTCTCACTATACAACCTCTTTACAGCCGATGAGTTGTACCAACTATGGCAGAGGAGCAATGCTTGGTGGTACTTACGTTATGGCAGTGCACCACAAAGCGGAGGTAATCAACCTTTCTCACAGCGTAATCTCTTGCGCAAGATTATCACTGATGCTGATTCTTGTCTTGCCCTCCCTCATCCAGGCGCAACCCTTCGTTTCGGCCATGACACGATGGTTATGCCATTGACGTGCCTACTGAATCTTAATAACAATGACATCAAGGTTTCAGACATTGACAGTCTTACCCTGAAAGATTGGAGTTCTACACGCATTGTCCCTATGGCTGCTAACATCCAGTTTGTTTTCTATAAGAATCTGAAGAATCCAAAAGCTGATGTTCTCGTGAAGGTTTTACTCAACGAGGAGGAAGCTACGCTACCCCTTCCAAAGACCTTTACACCATATTACTATCGATGGAGTGACTTTAAGAAGTTCTATCTTTCAAAGCTAAATAGCTATCATGAATAAGAAGCTATGCCCTTGGTTGTTATCATAGCTATACGCTCTTCCCCCTAACAAGACGCCCTTCTCGATGTGAGAAGGGCGTCTTGCCGTTAGGAGATACAACTCCTATCATATTAGTACAGAAAGCAGAAAAGGTTGAACTACCAATGGTTAGTCCAACCTTTTCTGTCGTATTATTAGGATTTGAATTAAGAAGATGGAATATACAATCCGCTTAGTTGTCATAACAATCAGCATTTGTTACGAACAAGGGACATACTTCTTTATTCGTGCGTGATAAATCGTTGCTCGGCTAACTGCTCGTACTTCGTACCCTTACGACCATAATTAGCGTATGGATAGATGCTGATACCACCACGTGGGGTGAAGATTCCAGTAACCTCGATATACTTAGGGTCCATCAACTTGATAAGGTCCTTCATAATTGTATTTACACAATCCTCATGGAAGTCACCGTGGTTGCGGAAGCTAAAAAGATATAGCTTCAAACTCTTACTCTCAACCATTCGTACGTCTGGGATGTATGAAATACGAATCTCTGCAAAGTCTGGTTGACCTGTAATAGGACATAAACTGGTAAACTCAGGGCAGTTGAAGCGTACCCAATAGTCATTATCAGGGTGCTTGTTTACAAATGATTCTAACACCTCTGGCGCATAATCCATTCTGTATTGAGTCTTTGAACCTAATGACTTTAACCCTTCTTTTTCTCTTTCCATATTCTTCTTTTTAAAGAAATTAAGCCAATAAGTTTAGTGCCCTAATGTGCAATAAACCCTATTGGCTTAACTCCATGTTTCATTTAACTTAATGCAAATATTTTCCAAATACTATAGTTTACATCATTATCATAAGTATCCTCTCCCTCATGCTCCTTCAATGCCTTTACAATACGAATGGTGATTGGAAGAGCGATAATCTCATAAACTGTCTTCAATAATACCTGCCAAAGCATGAGTTTAGGGAGTTCTTCTGTTGGAACAACACCGCCCAACGCCAATGGGAAGAAGATAACTGAGTCGAAACTCTCACCCACAATAGTACTTAGAATTGCACGCAATGAGAAGTTACGTCCCTTGTCGCGAATCTTCATCTTACTCATCACGTATGCATTAGCGAATGAACCTACGATGAAAGCAACGAAAGAGGCTGCTGCAACACGTGGAGCCAAACCAAAGATAGCATGGAAACCTGCTTCATTATCCCAATAAGGTGCACCTGGAATCCAATCACACAACGCACCCATTGCCACAAAGAAGAAGTTCATCGCAAAGCCTGTCCATATCAACAGACGTGCCTTTTGGAAGCCCCAGACCTCACAAACACAATCGTTGATGATGTAAGAGATTGGAAACACAATCAATCCACCTGTCAATGAAATACCTAACACAGAGATTTGCTTTGTCTCGAGGATGTTTGCCGCAATAAGGCAAACGCAAAAGAGGATGCTGAAAAGCATAAACAGCACACTCACTTGTTGTTTACTTTTTGTCATTATCTTGTTTTGTTAAAGGGGGTTAATCAAGTACCCCTATTCAATAAAGTGGCTGCAAAGGTACACATTTTTATCCAAACAACCTAACTTCTTTAGAAAAAGAAAAGTGTGTTAAAACACTGAACTACAATAACAGACGCCCTGTCTGTCGATAGAATCAGTATTCTAACACACTTAAATGATATACAATATAAGCTTAGGCGTAGCTAAAAACTATATTGCAAATTGTCTTATAGAAGCTTAATCTTCCCAAGGAGTGAATGCTATTTCGCCCCATTCGTTTTCTTTCGCTTCAAAACCATCTACTCCACCTGTTTCACCTTTGTCACCTGGATTAGGATTAGTTGGCTCTACTGGCACACCACTGTGGTTACCGAAATGATTGTCAAGAATGTCACCATTAACATTCAATACTACCTTCTCACTCTGAGGAGTTATATATATTTTCTTCATAATTGTACTCCCTCCTTACTTAATTACAACCTTCTTACCATTCACGATATAGACACCACGAGTTGGATTCTCAACGCGACGACCCTGCAAGTCATAGTAAACGCCATCCTCTGTGCTATTCTTTGAGCTTTCGATAGACTCAATACCTGTTGTACTACCGTCCTCGAACTCTAAGACAAAGCTCTTAGCCTGTGCCTCTGCATTGGTAAGTACAAGGAAAGCCTTGTTACCAGGAATTGTTGTCACAGTGTTATTCAGCTTATAGAAACCAATTGGATTTCTGCTATCTGCGGTATTGATATTGAAAGCACGGATGTTATCACGTGTTACAAAGTGTGATTTACCTGCGCCGTCCTTTGCTTCAAAACCTTCAAGCTTTGCACCAAAGAAGATTCCACAGAGACGATTATCACTAATCTCAGTTAACTCTTCACCTACTGGTAACAACTGATTATCCGCAGGATTAGTAGAGCTACACTCTAATACAACTGGAGTCTGAGCAGGAACTGTGTCGTTCTTACCAGCCAACTTCTTCACTTTAGCAAAGTAATAACCAGAAGCATTCTTAGCGTTAACACCTTCGATAGTATAAGCGACTACATCACCCTTAATTGTAAATGGGAAGTCTACATAGAGTGTAGTATAATATTTACCATCTCTACCCCTCATATTAGTAGAAGGCTTCACACCAAAGTAATTTGTATCATCAACCTTTTCAAGGATCCACATAGCAGCATCCTTTACTACTGGAAGCTCTGCTCCAAACCACTGGTCTGTAGTATTGTTATTGACAAAGTCGAACTTAGGAAGTGCGCCATCATACTCATTATGAGATGTATTAGCCAAGTCACTTGGATTATAAGCCTTACCCTTTTCAACCTTCTTGAGTGCACCAGACATCAAGTAGTAAGTACGACCCTGATTAATACGGTCTACACCAAAATAACGTCTAACAACGTCCATGATTTCAGTGTTATTATATTCAGTTGTTGCTATCTTTGCCAAAGCAAGTACCTGCACAACATCCCACACCTTATCAGGATTCTTTGCCTCTAAAGCCAAGTACAAGTCATTAGAGACACCTCTTACAGCCGCCTTAATCTGTCCTGCAATAACAGAACCAAATCTTGCTCTAATAGCAAACTCATCATAGAAATCTACAACTGGTTGCATAGAAGGAACCGTTGCAAATGCATAGTAAGCAGAACGACCATCAGGAGTAGTAACTGGCTGCATGTGCATCTTCAGATCCCACTTGCCAATAACCTCTGTATTGATGCCGTAATAAGCTGCAGTTCCTACAAACTGTCCGAGCTGAGCCTTCAGTCTATTCTTCAAGGCCTCGTTCACCTGAGCAATAGCTGGATTTAAGTATCCATTGATAACATCAACACCCTGTGAACGGAGTTTTGTCACATCGAGCCAATTAGGGTTTTTACTATTATTCTCTGTCTTAAGATGAATAACAGTACCTGGCAATGTCGTTGCCTCAGCCTTAGTGGCATTAGGCTGTGCCGCAATTTTACCAGTTACATAAACATACTGCTTGCCATCTGTACGCTGACGAGCATTTACAATACGATAATAACCATCGGATGGTTTTGTTACAGTAGCTGGTGCTTGTGCCGACACAGCCACAGAAAAGAATCCTAACATGAGCGTTAGGACTGAGTGTAAATGTTTAACCATAAAGTTTTATATAATGTAATAGTTTTTTTAGCTGATAAGTCTATCTCTCTAATTCAGCTGTGCAAAAATAACACTTTATGCAAAAACAATACAATAGAGCACGTATTATTAATAAAAATTCAATATCAAACACTGAATACAACTTATATTTTCGATATATTTGTAATACTTTTATAGATAAAACCTTTTAAGACAGATATTAACGCATCATGTTTATATTTATAAAAATTCACTTATTATAACCAAACAAAGCTGCCATTGAATTTAAATTCATGACATTTCATCCTTCCAATTTAGACATAAAAAGGTCGCAAACGCATAAAAAATCATAATTTGCCATTGTGATAAGCAGAAAATCATTACTTTTGTAGCCTTATCAAAAGAATGATTAATATGAAGAAGATTATTTTAATGACAGCGCTGGCTACTGCTGTTTTCACTGCAAATGCGCAGGACATCAAGCCATACGAAGAGAAAATGTCTCAGATAGAGACACAGTACAAAGCACTTGAGTCAGCCTATCAGGCTTTCGGCAAGAAAGACCCAGCAACCTTCACTGATGCGGAGAAGGCTAAGTTGAATGAGATTATGGGTAAAGCCGACTCTCTCTACAACGTACAAAAGACTACGGCTTTAGAGATTGCAAGAAAGTTTAAAGACACAAAGTTCCCTGCGAAATACGTTGCTAAGATTATGTATGACGTTGAGTTTGATGAGTTGAAAGAACTTTGCGATCCTAACACTGGCTACTATAATGAGCCTGAAATGACAAAGCCAAAACAGTTATTCGAATCTTACAAGTTGCGTCAGCCTGGTTCTATGTATAAGGACCTCACAATGGAAGACCTCAATGGTAAGCAGGTAAAGCTTAGCGATTGGGTTGGTAAAGGTAAGTATGTATTGGTTGACTTCTGGGCAAGCTGGTGCGGTCCATGTCGTGCAGAAATGCCAAACGTTGTAGCTGCTTACAATCATTTTAAGGATAAAGGCCTTGAGATTATTGGTGTTAGCTTCGACAACAAGAAGTTGCAATGGTCAGCAGCTGTTGAGAAGTTGGGTATGACTTGGCCTCAGATGTCAGACCTCAAGGGTTGGGAGTCAACTGCATCAGCAGTATATGGCATCCGCAGTATCCCTTCTAACATCCTCATCGACCCACAGGGTAAGATTGTTGCAATGGACCTCCGTGAAAACAGATTGCAGGAAGTCTTGGCTGAGAAGTTGAAATAAGAGAAAAGTAATGGTGTGAAAAACAAAAGCCTAAAAGTATAAAAGCTTTTGTAAACTCATTCGAGGAAGTGGCAAGTTTGTGCCGGACACTCTGAAATTTCACATCATATAGACATAAAAAAAGAGCCATATCTAACTCTAATCATGAGTTCAGATATGACTCTTTTTCTTGAATTAAGCATATTGTACTCCAATAAGTCTTTTCTACATCATGTTTATACAGCACTTTACTAATAAGAAGTTGACTCCACCATAACAATCTTTTGCTTGACAATTAACGCTAAACACTATCCGAGTTTACCATTAACACAATATGTGCGGGGCTACAACACGTCTGTAAAAGATGGGTAGTTGCTTATAATTCAATAGTATCTTGCTTCTTTGCTTTAGCTCAGAAAGTATTTCCTAAGCTAAAGCCTAAGAATATATTATAATAAGGAATATATATAACCTACAAACACTGCCGTAAGCACAGCTCCCTCCCACCGTTCAATCTTATACTTAGTAAATGAGAAGAGCCATACAAGCATGATTGAGATAACAAGCATAGAAAGGTCGGTTACCGTAATTCCATTCAATGTCATTGGAGTTATCACGCCCGTAATACCAAGGATAGCAAGGATATTGAACACGTTAGAACCAAGTGCATTTCCTATGGCAATACCGCTATTTCCTTTACGAGCTGACACAACGCTTGTTGCCAACTCTGGAAGAGAAGTTCCTCCAGCAACAATGGTCAGACCAATAACAGCCTCAGATACTCCGAGGTTTGTTGCCACAGTCGTAGCACCTTCCACAAAGAGATTACTACCTCCTATCAAACAAAGCAATCCGACGAGAATCCATACAACAGACAGCCAAGTTGCCATCGGCTTCTTCCCTTCAGCCTCAACAGTAGCCTCTGCGTCCGCATCTTGCTTCTTAGTTCCTTTAAGTGTCATATACATAAAGATGAGAAACATCGCAAAGAGAATACCTGCATCAATCCTACTAATGTCTCCATCAAGCCCCATCATTAGCAACATAGCCGATGCTACAAGTGCAAAAGGGATATCCTTCCTTACCGTTGTCTCCATAATTGTCATCGGTGCCACCAATGCTGAAACACCAACAATAAGTAAAGCATTAAATATGTTGGAGCCTACAATATTACCTACCGCCAAGTCTGATGTTCCTTTCAGTGCAGAAATAAAACTTACACAGAACTCCGGCATACTCGTACCCATCGCAACAATCGTTAATCCTATCACAATCTGCGGCATCTTCATCTTCTCTGCAACAGCCACAGCACCATCTGTCAAGCGGTCAGCACCCCATAAAACGAGGGCTATACCCACGACAATAAATAAAATATTCAGTAACATTAAATCTTAGAATATAGAATAAATAAAATATATTTGAGAGATAAAACTTTTATTTCAACATCTTCCTACGGTCAAGAATCTTGATTGTTCGGCCATGAATCTCTATCGCACCCTCTTTCTCAAAGTCTGATAGAACACGAAGCAAGGAGAACTTCTGAATACCAAACGAGTCTGCTATCTCTTGACGCGAACGCTCTAAATGTACCTCATTGCTACCCTGCTCTCCTGCACGTTCCATCAGAAGATAAGCCACCTTCTCACGTACAGTAAACAGACTAAGTACCTTCATCTTCTGCGTCAAGAACACATCAATATTTGAGAGAATACGAATATAGTTCGTACGAATCGTCTCATCCATATCTATTAGACGTTTCAACTCCTCTGGACGCATACGGAACAGCTGCACCTTACCATCCGTTTCTACACTCACGGGCAGACTCCTATCCTTAGAAAAGATAAAGGCGGGAGCCACCATATTACCACTATGCAATCGACTTACCTCAACTTGCTTGCCTGATAAAGCAGCCATACGACAGATGAGAATGCCATTCACCACAATATCAACATACTTGCAGGGCATTCCTGCCAAGGCATATACTTCATGCGAAGGTAGGGAAACAAGCTGATGGCTAACGTTGCCTAACGTTAGTTCTATTTCTATCTCACTCATTCCTGCAAAAAGTGGACAGGAACGGAGTGCTTTCATCACATTATTATCCATGGTCACAAAGTTACAAAGATTCTCGTTATTACTACGGATTTAACTTGTTTTAACTCGCTTTGGACACATTTGTTACCTCACCTTCTCCTTGATAGTTTTTAATTTTGCACCCACATAAATGAACAAGATTAAGTAAAGATAACAATGACACAAACATTTTCTCAAAGCACAATTCCTTTTAAAGCATGGAACCTTGACCTGCTTGTCGACTATGTACTGAAGTTTCATCATCGCTACATACGCAAGCAGGGTGAGGAACTTGCTATCAGACTGAACTCACTCACAGCTAATCATCCAGAACTTGACCGTGTGGTAGATCACTTCCGCAACAGTGTTGCCGACCTTGACCTCCACTGTCAGAAGGAGGAGAACATTCTCTTCCCTTACATTCTTGATATTTTCAATGCAGCTGAGTACGGACAGGAGCATGCGCCTTTCCATTGTGGCACTATCCAGCATCCTATCAATGCAATGATGGCTGACCATAGTGACGAGATGGATCGTCATGAGCGTATAGCAGAACTAACAAATAATTATACTGCCCCAGAGGGTGCTGAGCCTGAATATGTGAAGGCACTTGCAGACCTTCGACAGTTCCGTGACAATCTCCTTGAGCATATCTACGTAGAAAACGAGATTATGTTCCCAAGAGCATTAATGATGGAATAAGACAATGAAAACCAAACGTGTTTACGCGCCAGTTGAAGAAACCGACGGTTATCGAATCCTCGTTGACCGACTATGGCCGCGAGGCATCAGTAAAGAAAAGGCACAAATCGACCTTTGGTTGAAATCTGTTGCTCCAAGTAATGAACTTCGTAAGTGGTTCGGTCATGCCCCTGAAAGGTTCGCTGAATTCTCAGAACGATATCGTGCAGAATTAACTGCAAGTGGAGCTTTAGACGAACTGCGTGCTGTTCTCAAGGAACATCCAACCGCTACCCTACTCTTTGCGGCACACGACGAGGAACATAACAACGCGGTCGTATTGCAACATCTGCTTGAAAAGGAATAATCCTTTATCCTTTAAAGCAGGAGGAGCAAAAGAAACAAAGTGAGAAAGCAAAACAAAAGGGGACAGACATCAACATCTATCCCCTTTCTTTTTGTTGTTTTCTGATACACACACTCAGAGTATCAGAAACTGAGTCCTTAACGCTTTAAGGTGAAAGACTTTACGCCTTCATCGGTGCTAAGCTTCAAGATGAAAACCTTTGGCTGAACACCAGACAAATCGATACGCTGCTGATAACCGCCTTGCTGCAAGAGACTACCGTCTGTTGAGAAAAGCTGATACTTCTGATACTTACCATTAACGGTCAGTTCTGAACCGCTAACAACTGGTAACAGTGCATCTTCATCACCACCAGCAACATTGCTGATACCTGCTGTGATAGGCTGCGCGAGTAGCTTCACGATGATCGGTTCTGCCCCACGTGTCTGAACAAGCAGTGCTGCAGCGTGCGTCTTTGAGTCATTACTCTTGAAACCAACGGCAAGCGCACCACCTTCAAGTGGCAACTTCTCACTTGAAAGCTTAAAATACTTCTTCTGAGCAGAAGGTGCCAAGGTAATTGTTACAGGTGCCGTTGTACGATCACTATATATATTAAGTGGCTGAGGTGTCATCTCTTGTCCCGGACGGAATACAAACTGAATGAAGTCATTATCAACACTCAGTTCAGGAAGGTCAGTACGTCCGAAAGTTACATCATCAAGCATAAAGTTCAGGGAAGTAGCATTACCACCCACAGGGCTATAGTAAGAAAATGCTACGTGGAACTTATCCTCGATAGTAAGACCTTCTACCTTTGAAAGGTCTATACGATAGTCAAACCACATATCAGGCTCCAACTTAACCCCTGCTGGGACATATTCAGATATGTCTAAGAAGTAAGGTGTAGCCTTACCATCCTTCTCTGTGATGATATAAAAACCAAATAGTTCTTCTCCATTAGTAGTCTGATTACGATACATCAAACTGAATGTCAAATCCTTACTTTGTGCATTCTTATAAGATAGAGTTGGAGATATGAGCCAGCTTTCATGCTCACGTCTATCCTCAACGCCATATTTCAAGAAAGAAATCTGTGCTACCTCGTTCTCTACAACCGACTGATCAGCATTCTTCTGTTTCCATGCATAGAATGGGCGTTCACCACGAACAGTGAGGTTCTGCCAACCCTTCAAGCCGAGAATACGTGTGTGACGTAAGTCTGAGAAAGTCTCATTAAGGACTGCTAAAGGTTCGCTATCCGCATCCTTCAGCATTGCTTCTTCTATCTTATCAAATGCTTCACGCTCATCTATTGTATTTGGAGTGATAGTAACACGCTGAACTTCTACACTCTCTGAAGATACAAAGCGTACAAGTGTAGGACGATGAGTACCTACAACATATTTACCTTCACCATCACCTATTGTAAGTGATTTCCAGTGACCACCACCATCAATAGAGTATTCGGCGGTACATTTTACAGCACTACTCGCAGGAGTCAGCTGAAGCGTGTTCACACCATTAGCAATCAATTCATCATAGTAGAGTGTATCCTTTGCTGCCAGTGTAACATTACTTTTACTATTCCACTTACCATTAAGTTTCCAATAACCTAAGTCAAACTTATGATAGTCCTTCCACGCATCACCTGTAAAGCGACCGTCCATCGTACGATTTTCCGTGAAATTCTCAACTAAATCAGCTGAAGTAGCTGCTTCGGAAACACCCTTAAGTTTGATAACCAACGTATCTGCCAAGACGCTTGAGACCCTTAATTCAGCTTCATATACACCTGCTTTACGTGGTGCGAAGGTCACCTTTACAGGACGATGATAAAGCTTACCAGAACTTGTTGCATAGTAATACTGTCCCACGTCAATACGGAAAGGAGAATTTGCATCATGCTTCAAAGCAAGGTTAACATTCGTAATAACATCTTTAATATCAAAGTCAAGTTGCTGTTCATCAGTCTTACCCGGCGTTGCTTTCATCTCACGAACCTGCTGATCTGCCTTTAGTGTAATCGTTGGCGTTGTTCCTGCTCGCTTGAAGTAACCTGTCAAATTAAGTGATCCACTATTATCTTCATCGGCTCCTGAGAAGCGAAGTTTATAAGTATTACTACCTACATAAACACCTGCAACCTGTGGGGTAATCGTCAGATTAGCCTTAACAGTCCCATTCTTAGGTAATTTTTCTACGTCTAACATCATCACAGAAGAAGACTTAGTCCCCCCAAAGTTTGGTGTCTGATCAGCACTAAGATGCATACCCTGCAATGCGATTGGGAAGGTTGTAGGCTGCCCTACCTCACCCATCATCGTACGATATTGTGGAAGAATGGCTACAAGCGGAGTCTTATCCTTGTCTGCCAAACGTAACACACTGAAGTCGTCCATGCGAACCAGACTTCCTGGGGCTACTAAAAGAGCAAACTCCAACTTCACTGCTCCTGCTGGACAAACCGTACGGAACTTCAAGTTTCCATACGCTTTCATACGTCCAAAGTAGATGTCAGGATTATTGATAAAGTCTTTTTCCGTAGAGACAAGTTCGTTGCCAGAAGCATCCAACCAGCGCAAAGCAAGACGGAATGGACCTTCTAATCGCTTACTCTCTATCGTACTATAATGTACAAGGCATTCCAACTCATCGCCTTGCACTACCTCCTTTCCCGTACGATTAAGGTCAATCACCTGCTTAAGATATCCATCCACATTGGCAGCTGTCTCAATACCAACACCGAAACCAGTATCACTACTGTATCGATCACCAGCCTTCAACTGCGTAACAGTGCCTGCAGTAGCCCAATGCGTAGGCTTACCATCATTAAATGAATAGAAAAAAGGATCATCTAACAACTCTACCGTTGCCTTCTCAGTAGTACCCTGATCCAAAGGTATAACTACTCGAGGCGCATCATTTTGTGCGTACGCTGTATTTGTAAAACCAGCTAAACAAAAGCTCACAAACAGCTTTGCAGATAAGTAAAAATTCTTCATTGACATCTAAATTTTGATTAACATACCGCAAATATAAAAAATATAGATATAAAAAGCAAGTCAAAATTACATTTTATTTTCATTATAAGTACACAAAAGTTTCACATCGAATGAAAAAGTGTATAATCACACATTAATTATAAGCAAAGGTTGTTTTATTAGACTTATTAATCCAATAAGCCTAAAACGGTTCGTAAGTCAAATTGTCAGAAATAACAGACAAAATGACACAAAACCTCTAATGGTATGCTCCTTGCTTATTAGTCAGTACAAAACATTAACAAACAAATTAAAGTAAAGGAGACAAAGTTATGTATAGAAATTCATGGTTACCAGAGGTTTTCAATGATTTTTTGAACACAGCAAATATGCCTAAGGCAAATCCAACAGCACCAGCAATCAACGTTCTGGAGTCGGAGAAGAATTATATAGTAGAGCTTGCAGCACCGGGCCTGAGTAAGGAGGACTTCGATGTGAATATTAACAGCGATGGCGATTTGACCATTAAGATGGAAAAGAAAGCTGAGGAGAACGAGCAGAAGGCTCACTACCTCCGTCGTGAGTTCGCATATAGCAAGTATGAGCAGACACTGATTTTACCAGATGATGTTCAGAAGGACAGTATTGCTGCACGTGTAGCAAATGGAGTGCTTACCATCACCTTGCCTAAGATTCAGGTTGAGGAGCAGAAGATTGCACGCCAGATTACAGTAGGCTAAACGCCTTCTACCCCCTGATGAAAGGTTTTTGTTCTGATGCTATAAGCTGAGGAACTTTGATGAAATGGATTAGTTATTGGTGAATGTGCCCCCAGACAGAATATGTTTGGGGGCTTTTTAGCTTCTTCTGCTAAATACTTAGATTGGAAATAGAATAAGATTTATACACTTGCATGGTATTACTATCCCAAATTAGATAATCTTATAAAGGAAGATAAACTACATGATAAAACGCAAATAGATACTATATCTATCCCTCCTCTACAAATAGTTCATCCCTATCAACTGATATTTGTAAACTATTTTCATGCGACTCAAAACCAACACATGCTATTTTGGCTTCTAAAAGACGCCTAATTGACTTGTAAAAGATGCCCTTTTGAGGTCTTACTAACGCCCTTTTGAAGTCCAACTAAGCACCTTTTCTTGTACGACTTTATAACTAACTGATTTTCTTTTGGTTACAAACCTGCTTTTCATACGTATTTTTGCCATTATTTATAGGTGTTTTCCTTGAAATTATGTAATGATTTTTCAAAACATTAATCTATGTATTTTTGAACTATTACGATAAAAGGATTTTCCGATTAGAAGGATAATAATTGAATAGACTATTGATAGTCTTAGCTATGTTTTGGTTTAATGAGTTACTTCAGTTCCTTCGTTAAAGCTATATGAAAAGTATCCACACTCGTCCTTAAAACAAGAATACACACATCATTTTTTAGAACAACAACTTGATAAGTTGGTAGATTATGCGTATATTTGCAAGCAAAGATTATAAAATTCATATAAAGAAAATGATGAAGACAACTCATACTATCCCTATTATATTGGCTGCTTTCTTACTTTCTTGTTCGGGAAAGACTAACGGACAATCACAACAGTCAGCAGAGAAGACTCCCACTGTTGAGCAAGCAGCCACTGCTAAAAAGCAACGTTTAGCACCTCCCCCTGGCTACGAAAAAGTAAAGCTGACAGAGGGAACGTTCGGTTCATTCCTACGGAATTTACCCCTAAAGCCTGCTGGGAGCGACTTACATTATTATAATGGTAGTATCAAACGGCGAAATTATGCTGGTGCGGTCGTAGACATCGACTTTGGTAATGGAGAAGCAGAACAGTGTGCCGACGCTGTTATCTACCTCAGAGCCTTATGGCTTTGGCAGACAAAGCAGTATGACAAGATTCACTTCAACTTTACCAATGGTTTTCGAGCTGATTACGCTCGCTGGGCAAAAGGTGAACGCATCCACATTGACAAGAAGACATGGCGGTGCTGGTATAGCAAGGACACAGCTGCAGACTATTCTTACAAAACATTCCGTAAGTATTTAAATCTCGTCTTTACGTATGCAGGAACAGCCTCACTTGAGAAGGAGTTAACTACTATTACAGACAAAGAACTGCAGGTTGGCGATGTGATTATCAATGGTGGTCATCCCGGACATACTGTCATTGTTGTAGACAAAGCCGTCAACAAGAAAGGAGAGGCTGTCTACCTACTTGCACAAGGCTATACACCAGCGCAAGAAATTGAGATTTTTACCCAGTGGTTCAGCATTAATCCACAGATCAAATACCTTGACACTCCAGACTGGTATTTCCGTGGGAATTATGCAAAACGCTTTTAGTTAACAATTGATTGCCCTAAGAATAGAAATGATAAAAGCACTGTGAGCAAACTCACAGTGCTTTTATTGTTTTGTTTTCTGACTTGAAAGTAATATTACAATCTGTCATCAATGTTATCGCCCTCTGTTGGCTTCATATCCTCTTCGAAGTTGGTAATACCAGCCTTAACGAGGATTTCATACCACTGAAGGAGCTTCTTGATATCGCTTGTGTGTACACGATCACGATCGAAGTCAGGAAGAACCTCTGCAAAGTAGTTCTGCAACTCCTTAGCTGAAGCCTTGCGCCAGTTCAGAGAAGCCACCTTGCCCTCTTCCTTGTCGCGCAACTTTGCCAACACTTCACCCAATGGAACATCATCAGACTCAGTGAACATTGCAATATCAGCAAGACTCGTCACACGGTCTGTACCGAATGCTGGCTGACGCTTGTGAGTTTCATCAAGCGACTCAACAATAAGATTCATTTTACCACGGCTTACCAGCTTATAAAGACCTGGCTTACCTGCAATTGAAAGGATTGTCTGTAACATTTTAATCTATTCTTGTTTATAATTTAATTATTCTGAAATAACGGAAAGCAAGTGGTCTACCTGTGGAGCGAGAGGGCGTACACCATCGTTGATGATTTCATAATCACTACGTCTTAATACTTCCTCTTGCGGTAGTTGACGTGCCATCCACTCAAGGGTCTTTTCCTTACTAATACCATCACGTGCCATCACACGACGAATACGTACTTCTTCCGGCGCCGTAACGCATACTACCTTATCTATATGAGTACGCTTATCAAAACCACTATCAAAGAGTATTGCACTCTCAAGCCATGACAGCCCCGATTGTTCAAAGTCTCGCGCTACAGCTGGGTGTATCACTGCATTGACAGCTTGCACATGCGCCTCACTCTGTAAGAGATAGGCTGCAAGGATGGCTTTCTGCAAGACACCATCACGGAAGACATCGTCACCGACAAGTGCAGAAAGTTCTTGTTGCAGTGGTTGAGAGGTACACATCAATTCCTTTGCGTGCGCATCACAATCGTAAACAGAGATTCCACGCTCAGCAAGAAGCTTACAGACGTAAGACTTTCCACTGCCAATACCACCAGTCAACGCTACTATCATCGCTGTTCTATGAGATAATCAACCGTATTTACTTCCGAGCGTACGTTGCGCACACCATTAGGAGAACTTATCACATAGACAGGACATTTTTCCTTATTACCTTTCTCTATCTCTTCGTAGTTGACTACAACACGGAAGCCTACAGGGAGAAGTTCTTTTGTCTCCGCATTCTTTGGCATCGAACGCATACGATAGGCACCTACCACAAACTTCACTTTTATCTTGCTTGGGAAGGTACGTATCACCTTGTTGTCAGGCATATTAATAGCTTCAATAGGTACCTCAACAGTCTCCTCAGTAAGTACGTCTGGATAGAGTTTCATCTTTACTCTGGAAGGAACACACTTGGCATTCGTAAACTTACGAAGGTCTACTGTCAACTCCTTGACATCTGTAAAGTTGGTAATCTGCTGTCGCTCCGTATAGACTGTTTGAATACTATCCAACACATTACGAGCTGCATAAACCTGAACGCTATCTGGAGTAAAGTCAACACGAGCAAGATAATAGTTATCACCTGGTGTTACTGTTCCCAAAAGGCGTACAGGTACCTTTTTATGACGACCGAAATTGAAAGAGAAAGAGAACTTGCCAGCCTTAACAGAAGCTATCTTTGAACTCTTTGACAGTTGAAGATAAATCTGACGCTGAAGTTCTGCAACGGATATATCTCCCTTACTTCGTCCATCACTATGGACTTTGTAATCGACATAGATTGGGCGGAAAGTATCGTCAAGACCATAATACGCAATCATATATCCCTTGTCGCGCACTGTAAAGCGGACAACAGAATCAAGGTCACTGGTAACAACCACATTACGAGGAACACCCGTCATACGAAGTGGTATACTGAACTCACGCTCATAAGTTTCGTTCAGTGTCATTATCAACCAGAACCCTCCACTCAATACCAAGAAAAACAAAAAAATCAGAAACTCCTTGTTGAATATCCTCAACAAGAAGTTCCTGAAGGTACTGAATGTATGAAGCGATTTGCTTGTTTTCATCAAATGCTTTCCGTCTTTTCTGTCAATAAGAATTACTTAGTCTGACCCTGCTGAGAAGCCTGTACGTTTGCAAATACGTAGTTCTTATCAACAGTGATAACAACACCACGTGCAATCTCAATTTCAACCTTATTAGTTGTCATATCGATATGCTTAACTGTTCCATAGATTCCACCACCAGTCACAACAGAATCACCTGCTGAGAGGGCATTCTGGAAAGCACGAATCTCCTTCTGCTTCTTCTGCTGTGGACGAATCATGAAAAACCACATGATGGCAAAGATAGCAACCATCATGATAATCATAGGCATTGGGCTGCCCTGACCTGCAGCCTGTGCTGCGAGGATAAATGTTGTATTCATTATTTATCAGTTATTATGTTCTTAATTTATGGGTGTGAATAGGAGGCTATAAGCAAACATACCTTTCAAAAGGCTTTCATAATCACTTATCGTTATAACCCTTAACAAGCCTTTTTCATTACGCCTCTTAAATGCTTCTTGCCTATATCTTTATTCCTTATTCTCCGCTTGATCAGTCGCTTGCTGCTGACGATAAGCTACACGCTGAGCAGAAGTCTGCGCAATCGTTGGGCGACGTCCCTCACGACGAGGTGCTCTTTCGTCTTGGCGTTCATTGCGAGGACGATGTTGGCGAGGCTCTGGCATTGTCTTCATCATCTTACCAATCTGTATGAGATGACGTGCAATCGTATCAAGCATACCGTTGATATATCCACCACTTCTCGGTGTACTATACAACTTAGCCAAGTCAACATACTCATTGATAGTTACCGTTACTGGGATGTTAGGGAAAGTAAGCATCTCAGCAATAGCTATCTGCATGATGACAACATCCATATAAGCCAAACGAGAGAAATCCCAGTTGCGGCTTGATTCACTCATATAACGCTGATAGTCATCTGCATTGAGGATTGTTGACCGGAAGAGTTTCAGTGCAAAATCACGGTCCTCCTCGTCACGATATTCTGGCAGAAGTTCCTGATCAGCACCGTTAGCAGGGTCGAATCGTTTGATGGTCTTGATAACAAAGGTATCAACAACCTCCTTGTCATCATTCCAATAAAGACTCTTCTCCTCCAAGATAGCATCCAACTCAAGATTCTCTTGTATGAGTGTACGATAAATCTTACGCCACACCTCACGGTCTGCCTCGTATGAATCATCATCACTCGCCATGTATTCTTGGTAGATAGTGCTTTGTTCAATCTGATCACAGAGTTTACGCACAGCCTCCATATCATCTTCCCAACGACGTTTCTGTGATTCCATGAAAAGATTTAGCTGCTTGTTTTCCTCCAACTGAACAGCGAACTTATTGTTTACAAAACGAGCTGAGGGAGCCTCTGTCCCTTCACGATTAGCACGAGTTGCAGCAATCTCCACGCGATGGCGCTCCTCTTGCGTGATTGATACGATTAAGGCCAAGAGGTAATTGTAGAGGTCATACGCTTTCGCCAAGCTGAAAAGAAGTTCCTTCTCAGCATTGTCCATATTCCTGTTACCGTTCTGATAGTATGCATAGGTTAACTGGACAATCTTAATTCTTATTAATTCCCTATTGATCATTGTCTGTTCTAAAAGATTGTGTTTCGTATTGAATACTTTATTTTGCAAATGTAGGAAAATTCCTTCGTACGTGCAAGCATTAATATCTTTTTCTATGTTTTTTAAGAGAATACTTGCTCAATCCGTTGAAAAGAAGTAACTTTGCAGTGCTTTTTGCAAATTGAGGATTGAAAGTTGTGATATTCATTAGATTTCCAATTCCTTAGTCTCTCAGTGTGTGATGGCGAATTAAAGTTCATATTAATTTAGAGTAACACAAAATTATGAAACAAATTAAAGTAACAGGTCAGAAGCGTACAGACCTTGGAAAGAAAGCTTCAAAGCAGCTCCGTAAGGAGGGTTTGATTCCATGTAACCTCTATGGTGAGGCAAAGAAGGATGGCAAGCCAGTAGCATTCTCATTCACTGCTTCAATGTCAGAGTTGCGTAAGTTGGTTTACACTCCACACATCTACGTTGTAGACTTGGTTATCGATGGTGAGGCTCGCAAGGCAGTTCTTAAGGAGCTCCAGTTCCACCCAGTAACAGACGCTCTTCTCCACGTAGACTTCTATGAGGTTAACGAGCAGAAGCCAATCGTTATGGGTGTACCAGTTAAGCTCGTTGGTTTGGCACAGGGTGTTCGCGATGGTGGTCGTATGAACATGTCTATCCGTAAGATTAACGTTAAGGCTCCTTACACTCAGATTCCTGAGCACCTCGACATCAACGTTACTGAGCTTCGTCTTGGTAAGAGTATCAAGGTTGGTGAGTTGAGCTTCGAGGGTCTTGAGTTGGTAACTCCAAAGGAGGTTGTAGTTTGCTCTATCAAGGCTACACGTAACTCTATCCAGGCTGCGCAGGCTGCTGCGGCTGCTGCTGCTCAGTAATCATAACGAAACCAATTAATTCAATATAAGAATTGGACAAGTATTTGATTTGTGGATTGGGTAACCCTGGTTATGAATACGAGGGAACCAGACACAATACAGGATTTATGGTATTGGACGCTTTCGCTAAAGCGTCCAATATTGTTTTTGAGGATAAGCGTTATGGTTTCGTTGCAGAGACAACCATTAAAGGTCGCAAGATTATTCTTCTGAAGCCTACGACATTCATGAATCTATCAGGAAATGCCGTGCGCTACTGGCTCAACAAAGAGAATATCGACCAGAGCCGACTCTTGGTTATCTCTGACGATGTTGCCCTTCCATTAGGTGCTTTCCGCTTGAAAGGAAATGGATCAAACGGTGGCCACAATGGTTTAGGACATATCCAGCAACTTATCGGACAGAACTATGCTCGTCTGCGGATGGGTGTTGGAAATGACTATCCACGTGGTGGGCAAGTTGACTGGGTATTAGGTCGCTACTCTGACGAGGAGATGAAAGAACTTCAGCCAGCTATCGACTTAGGCGTAGACATCATCAAGAGTTTTGCTCTTGCTGGTATCGACATCACAATGAACCAGTTTAACAAACTCGGAAAGAAGTAATCGCACATCCTCTTTAATATAATATGAGACTATGAACGATATTGCGAGAATTGACAAATGGCTATGGGCTGCCCGCATCTATAAGACCCGCTCCATCGCTGCAGACGCATGCAAGAATGGACGTGTCACAATAAAAGGTATCAACGTAAAGCCTTCTCACACCATCAAGGCGGGTGAAGTGGTGAGTGTTAAGAAGTCGCCTATCACCTATTCGTTCAAGGTTCTCAAACCGATTGAACAGCGTGTTGGTGCAAAACTCATCCCTGAAGTCTATGAGAATGTGACTGATGCTAAGCAGTATGAACTCTTAGAGATGAGCCGCATTAGTGGATTCGTTGACAGAGCACGTGGTACAGGACGCCCAACCAAGAAGGATCGCCGTCAGATGGATGCCTTTGTCGACCCTGCCCTATTTGGTTTTGATGAGGATGATGACGAGGATGAAACATTCTAAAATCGTTGTCTGATAGGTTAAAACAAACTGATAGACAGCATAACAAAGGCTATGTCACACTGACATTGCAACAAATACTATTGTAAAAATATAGGAATGCACGACTCATACTCCGTTAATAACAATTATAAACGGATGTAAGAGCCGTGCATTCTTATATAAAAACAGCTCATTATCTTAACTTAAAAGCATATTCTACTACAACGTAAATCCTGCGAAATATTATTACAAAAACTTCACGTTATATTGTCTAAAAAGGATTGAAAAGCCCCTTTTCACACACATCTATAACTTTCAATAAATCAACCGATTACAAAACACCATTTTAAAAGATGCCTAATTGGACTTCAAAAGGGCGTTAG
>CAKMOD010000016.1 GCA_927910885.1 uncultured Prevotella sp.
ACAAAGACAAGGGAACGGAAGACGGAAGGACAGAAAGGACAGAAAAAAACGAATGACAAAAGAAAAGCCCCTCCCCCAGCCCCTCCCCCATAGGGAGGGGAGTGAATACCGAGATACCCCTTCGACTGGCGGAAAGAAGTATGTAAGCAATTATAAATTATGCCGTACTGATATGAACTCCATATCGTATCATTTAATGTATCAGGCAATCGTATCACTTACTGTATCACGTAACCGTATCATTTACCGTATCATCAGCCGTATCATCAGCCGTATCATCAACCGCATCATTTACTGTATCATGCAACCGTATAACTTACGGTCCATTTACCCCTTGTATTAACCTTAATCTCTAATTCACCAAGGATTTTAATATCACGCCAAACAGTAGGTATAGAAATGGATAGTTCCATTGCTTATCGTTACGCCACCGCCCCTCTCTTACCCTCCATCTGTTACCCTGTTACCATGTCTTTTATTACTTCTGTCCATTATGTCATTATGGCTTCCGTTCCCCTGTTACCATGTCTTTACAAACTCTGTCCATTATGTCATTATGGCTTCTGTTTCATTATGTCATTATGTCTTCCGCATCATTCTGTCTGTCATTTTGGATAACTTTATGTAAATTATTTTTATCATCTTACTATTTTGTCGGTAACTTGTGAGTGGCAAGTTGGGAAATATCTTCCCTTTTTGTCTCGCACGTTTAGAAACGAATTCGTAACTATCAAAAATACAATAGTTTATAAGATAAAACAAAGAAGACAAAATTCGGAGAATCACAAGTTTATTTATGAAAGGCGTACAGGAAAAGAAATGAAAGAAAGGAAGAATCGTTGTAAAAAGGGAGTATTTGTTTATATTTTTCATAACAAAGCCTTATTCTTTCCCTATTCGTCGCACCTAACCTCCTAACTTGTCGACTAGCCCACCCCAATAGCTACTAAAGTGTCGCACCATAGTTACTAATTTGTCGCAACCTACTTACTAATCTGTCGCCGCTAAGTTACTAATTTGTCGTCGATTAGTCGTGTAACTATTTAAGGTTCAATGGCTTTGAGGGCCTCTATTAATATCTAATAAAGATTATATAACGATATTCTAAGTTTAGAAGAGGTGTTTTGTTTTGAGAAAATATATACTTTTTCGGTGGGGGAAGAAGACTTTAAACAAAAGTTTTGGGCGCAACCTCCCTTTTTGTCGCACATACGTTTAAGGGTGTTAGGGGCGGGTTTTGTTGCGCATTTCGGTTGGCAGTTGCACGTTTGGGAGTCGAGTTTTATTTTCGTTTTATAGTTTTGTTGGCGGAGACGAGGAGGTTGCGCGCAGCAGTTTTGTGTGAAAACCGATTCGGATGAGTAGGCTATTTTGTATCGATTTTTTGTTTTTATTGCCGTCAGTTTTGCGTTCGATAGCTTGATTTTTACGTGTTTTTGAGTACTACAATTTAGCTGCAAATATATTTTTATATATTTGTGTGACAATATATTACAGTCGGCTATGGGGTTGATAATCAGTTCTCCCCCACTCTCACACAACGTTTTATCTCTTAATATCACCTTAGGTTTATTGTTTGTTTTTCTTTCTTATGATCTTGTCGGTTATAGATTCGTTTTTACTCTTTATTGTTTTCTTTTTTATCAGTAGGATTTCTCGGAATTTTGTGTTTGAATTTATTGCCTTTAATCGAGTAGAGTTTTCATTTTTTTATGGTATTGTCGAGTTTATTTTTTTGCTTTTTGTAGATTGAGTTTTTTCTTCCTATTTTGTCGCACCTTTCCGTTTTTCATGTTTTGACAGTCTGTAATAATGCTGTTTTGTAAGCAAAGATAAGTGAGACAAATAGGGAAGCTATTTTCCTTAGTTTCTTACTCTAATTATACTATAAATGGTTAATAATAAGATTGTTATGCTTATATTCTTCGTTTTTTAGCTTCAAAAAGTACAAAAACTTGTCACTTTTTTGTCGCACTTTACTTTTATCAATATTCCTTTCCCATTGATATTCAGTTTATTATGTCGTTTTCTTATGTCAGTAAAATATATTCCCTTTTTGTCGCTCAATGCCTAATTGTTATGATATTTCTTCTTAGTAGTATGTCTTTTATGTATTCGTTTGCAGTTTTTTAATCAAGAAGTAGTAAAAATGTTCCTATTTTGTCGACACTCAGAATTGCTCTTTATTTAGTTTTCTCTCCCTATTTGTCGCACCATTCACCGTAGGCTTGCTGAGGTTTTTCCTATTCTTGTAATGTTATATGTCCTCAGCACGTGCAGTGCTAAGCCTTCGCACCAAGTGTGCGGAGCCTTCGCACGATAATAAATAATGTGTATAGAGATTTATCATGGGTTCATGATATTTATTTAAAGTACTTTTCTTTATTTTTTTTATATCTATTATTTAGTTATCAAATTAGTAACTATTTATATATTCTAATTCGTATAAAAGACTATAAAACAGCTTTTTGATATAAAAATAGTTATTTTGATAAAGATAATTAATTATCTATTTTGATAATTAAAAGAAAGTTCTTATCTTTGCAGCATCTACATATACCTGAAGCTTATGAATATAACCTCAGAAGACGAAGCTCTCATCGAATTATATACAAATGGCAAGACATTAGATAAAAGATATAGGAGTTTGCCGCCCCAAGTGATAAAGGGGTTTAAGAAAGCCGTAGACTACATGAAGGCTGCTCGGCGTATAGAAGACCTCTTCCCCTTGAAAGGACTTAACTACGAAGCCCTGAAAGGTAAAAGAAGAGGGCAAGAGTCAGTACGTTGCAATGGTGCTTGGCGGTTGATATTCAGACGTTCTCTCATTGATGAAAGCGTCATTATTACAAATATTGAACTATTAGAAATTTCACATCATTATGACTAAGTTTAGCTTTAATCAGGCTGTTCCCTTTGAGGCAACTCATGTGGGAGAAGTGATTAAGGACGAGCTCTCTGCTCGCGATATGAAGCAGAGTGAATTGTCTGGACTCACTGGCATACAGAGACCAATTCTGAATGATGTCATAAAAGGCAAGCGTTCTCTAACGCCTGAAATGGCATTATTATTGGAAAAAGCTCTTAATATTTCTGCGACATTTCTCATGCAGGTTCAGACGCAATACGAATTAGACAGTGCAAAACTGAGCGAAAGAGTTGTGTTGCAGACCAAAATGTTGGACGTATGGAATGTTCTCAAAGGACAAATAAACACTCTATTTTTTAAGAAAGTTGGTATTATAAATGGCAATGTCATCGATGATGTCAAAAGAATCTTTGATGTTTTTTCTGTCGACTGTTTAGATAGTTTCTTGGAACTTAAAGCAAAGGAAAAAGAATTGTCTTACTACTATCGTAAGTCAGACAAAGTTACCACGAATCCGATAGATATCTTTTCATGGAAATACTACTGTTACTATCTTTCTCAACATGATAATTCTTCTTTGGGTAATTTTGACAAGAATGGTGTAAGTGAATTAACAAAAGGTCTTAACGAAGTATTTAAAGAGAATAAGGAGACTGTCAAAAAGGTTGCAGCACTTTTGAATAAATTTGGTATCCGCTTTTTACATGTCACAAAAATTGGTCAGGTTCCAGTGGACGGTATGTCATTTTGGACGGGCGATAATCCTACCATCGTTGTTACTGAGCGCATCCCTTTTATTGGCAATTTTGCTTTTACAATTTTGCATGAGGTTGGTCATGTTTACAATCATCTTGTAAGGGATGGTCAAGCAATGATAAATATTCCTGATGATAAGAAATCTTTGGAGGAAACAGAGGCTGACGAATTTGCTTTGAATGCAGTTATTCCAACTCCAGAATGGAAGAAATTTTTAGCATGGACTCGCGATGTTGTTCCTTATAAGATTGCTCCTTATATAAAGGCTGAAGCTGAAAAGCATGGTGTAAATCCCCAAATACTTTTTGGTAGATATAAGCATGAGATTGGCATGTACAAAATAAGGAATTGTTTTGAGAATAAGATTTTATAGTTTATCACTTTGACCTGTATTGGTTTATACAAGTTGTGTTATGAAGATTTTATCGAAAATGATAGTTAGTTACCGGCGCATTAAATGGCTTGGTCTTTGTATTTTCTTCTTGTTATCTCTTCAATCTTGTGATACGGGATTTATTCTTCCGTTAGATAACAATAAGTTTAGCTACGATATTCATTTATCAGAGAATCGTATGGTTAAGGTCAGCAGTATGTACTTTAATGGTTGGTATTACCTTCACTTTAATTTAAAGGGAGAATATGTAATGAATCCTGACTCTTTACGGTTGCACTTTTATGATAAGAATATAAAGGTAGGGAAATCTTTTCCGTTCTCTGAAACCGATACATATAAAGCCAATAATACGCACGTAAAGAATAGAATCATCTCAGTCAAATTAGGTTATGAACGCCAAGACAAAAGGGTTGAAGATTCATTAGCCTTATTTATTCTACCATCAGATTTTCTTATGTGTAATGAGAAAAGAGTGCTCACTGATTCGCTGAGAATTGTGTTGAAGAAAGCAAAGAGGAAATAGTTCTTTTGTAACTCAGTCTGGCTTATTGTGTAATAGATTCAGATTATCACTCCCTATTGCTGAAGAGCCCAACTTGTGGGAATGATATTGCGTATTGCCTCAAGTCACATTGTGGGGTAAGGGGATATTGTAGGCAAAAGTGGGTGCTTCAAGTTCAAATTATCTGCAAATTCAGTAATGAGAGGATGTGTACACGCAAGAAGGACGTTGAAAGGCTTAGTTGCGGATTTGAGGCTATACTATATTAAAGTTTTATCTTCACCCCTATCTCTGCCACCTTCGCGGCATCATAATCGGCCTTGATGCGAGCATAATCTCTGCCGCCATACAAGCTTGGAACAAGATAATAGAATGGCTCTCCATACTTCTCCAGCACCACATCGATATATAATATCTCTCCTGCCTGCAGGCGCATCATGGGCAGATGGTCGTATCTGAAGCGTACCTCCATCACTCGATAGTTATACTGACGTGCCTCCTCCAAATGGTCAAACATGCTCAGATCCGTCGTAAAGTAGGCCTCGTCAATACCGCAAAACAAGTGGAATTTGCCCGCAAACAGGGTGAAGACTACGCCTTTGAACTTATTGTTTTTATACGCCATGTAAGAACCATGATACGCAAAAGGCAGGTGGGCGTAAGAGGAAAGTGCCTCTAAATACTCCGCCTCGCTGATGCGTTGGCAGTCTTGGAAGTCGTACAGTCGTGCCACAGCCATCGCCTCATCTTCATGGTACACACCTCTTGCCACACCCTCTTCTTCTCTGAAATCGTGCACCACCTGTCCACCTCTAAGATAGGCATATTCTGGCCAATCATAGCCGTGAATGAGCAAATACGAGTCTAACAGATGCAGATCCCGACGTATGATAATCTCGTGAAGTATATCTTGCGTGGGCTTCAACGCTTTCACGGCGTGGGCTACCGGCCCGCAAGCCTCTATCTTGAGCATCAGGCTGCTCTCTGACAACGCATGCGCCGTCTCAAAAACATAGTCTTGCCACATACCCCTCCATACCTTTGCGAGCCTTCTCTCTATCTCTTCCTGCTCCGTCTGCCAGTTGCTGCGACGCAGCGGAATCACCACCGAGAAGCGCATCTGCTCTCCGCTTCCCGTGAGCAATCCTACCTCCGTCAGCTCATAGGCGTACACCATCGAGTCTTCAAAAGCAAGTACTCTATTCTGCCCTACGGCAATCTCCTGATGCGTCAGTGCCTCTATGGCTGTGGAAAAATTGTCTTCCCGTTCGATGCGATAGCTCTCGGTCGGTGCTTCCTCGCTCGCTGGCAATGCATCCGTGCCGTCCTCCGCCTTATCTGCCGACGTCTCCATCTCCAGCACGTCACGCTTCTCGGCCCACTTCTTGGTGTAATGCTCTGCCCAGATGATCGCCCCGCCGATGAGCAGACCTATCACTGTCGGCCCCTTACCGCTATCGGCAACGACCCCTAAGACCAATGCTCCGATTGCTGTCAAGACAATAGCAATGAGCAGCCATTGAAGTATAGAGTTGATAAAATGATGGTTCATATATGGTTTACCTTACCTTAATTCCGCAGCATAAACTCTTGTAAGAACTCCAAGTGTCTGAGAAACAAAGTTCTCAAAACACGTGGATATGTCAGAAGTTTCACCTATCTTGGTGCTGCAAACATAACAAGTAAGCAAAAATCTGACATGGCAAAGGTAGCAATTAAAAACGTGAATATCACTTCTTTCGGTGGAATTTATCACATTATGGACGTTTTCTCAAAGTTGGGTTTTGAAAAACTTACCGAATCTGTATTGGGTAAACGTGGAAGTAGCGGCAAAGCATTCTGTTATGGAAGTATTTTTTGTGGATTTTCATACTTCCCCTATTGGTTTGGGTGGGGGATTTTATGCTTAGAAAAGAGCCAAGAAACATCGAAGCACCTCATATAACATATAGTGCCCAAAAGACGTCTCAACATATAAAATTTTCTCACAAGAAAAAATACTGCGGAATTAAGGATATAAGAGTTTTGTTTTTATTCCTCTATATTTCAGATGATCATTGTCTTTCTTTTATTGTTT
>CAKMOD010000017.1 GCA_927910885.1 uncultured Prevotella sp.
ACATTGACAGGCTGTTTCGCTGGTAAGTCAACCGCTTCGTCAGGTCGTGGCGGAGAGGTCACTGGCGTTGGTGGAGGGCGTACCTTCCGCGAACCAGCACCTTACGGCATGACACTTGTCAAGCGTGGCTGGTTGAGAATGGGTTTGGAAAAGCAGGACTCCCTATGGGGTAAGAAGACTCCTGTAAAGGATATCTCTGTTGATGGTTTCTGGATGGATGAAACAGAGGTTACCAATTCCGAGTACAAGCAGTTTGTTGAATGGGTTCGCGATTCAATTATCCGTACCCGTTTGGCTGACCCTGCATACGGTGGTGATGAAAGCTATATGATTACAGAAGACAAGAACGGTGATCCTATTACACCTCGTTTGGATTGGAATAAGCGTCTTCCTCGTAAGCCTAATGAGGACGAGCAGCGTGCTTTTGAGAGCCTTTATGTGACCAATCCAGTTACGGGTGAAAAGAGTATTGATGGTAGACAGTTGAACTATCGTTTTGAGATTTACGATTATACATCAGCTGCTCTGCGTCGCAACCGTTTGAATCCACAAGAGCGTAACTTGAATACTGATATCACTGTTGATCCTAATGAGGTGGTGATGATATCAAAGGATACAGCTTATGTCGATGAAAACGGCGTTATTCATAACGAGACGATCAACCGCCCGTTGACAGGTCCTTGGGACTTCCTCAATACTTATATTGTCAATATCTATCCAGATACGACTTGTTGGGTGAATGACTTCCGTAATTCAGACAACGAGATTTATCTCCGTAATTACTTCAGTAATCCAACTTATAACAACTACCCTGTGGTAGGTGTAACATGGGAGCAGGCTAATGCTTTCTGTGCTTGGCGTACGGACTATCTGCTTAAAGGTTTGGGAAAAGAGGCACGCTATGTACAGCGTTATCGCCTTCCTACAGAGGCAGAGTGGGAGTTTGCCGCTCGTGGAAAGAATCAGGACGAGTTCCCTTGGGATAATCAAAATGTCAAGAGTGGCAATGGCTGTTTCTTTGCTAACTTTAAGCCAGACCGTGGAAACTATACGAAAGACGGTAACTTGATTACAAGTAAGGTAGGAATCTATGGTGCAAACTCTAATGGTTTGTTCGATATGGCAGGTAATGTTGCCGAGTGGACAAGTACAATTTATACAGAGGCTGGTGTTGATGCGATGAATGACCTCAACCCACAGTTGGACTATAAAGCAGCCAAGGAAGACCCTTATCGCCTGAAGAAGAAGAGTGTTCGTGGTGGTAGTTGGAAAGACCCAGAGAGCTATATCCGTAGTGCTTGGCGTACTTGGGAGTATCAGAACCAACCACGTAGTTACATCGGTTTCCGTTGTGTTCGCAGTCTTGCAAGTTCATCAAGTGAGGCAGCAAAAGAGAATAAGAAAAGCAGTAAGAAAAAGAGAAGATAAATGACACAGTACAGTAAATACAATATCATTTACCATCTGCAGAAGTGGATGGATAGTGTTCCTGGACAGACGTTTCTGAACTATGGTTATAGTTGGGGAGCTTCGGTGGTAATTCTTGGAGCTTTGTTTAAGTTGACTCACTTGCCGGGAGCAAATATCATGCTTTACTTCGGTATGGGTACAGAGGTTATCGTGTTCTTTCTCTCTGCGTTCGACCGTCCGTTTGATAAGACAGATGACGGTCGTGAACTTCCAACACATGTTACAGAGGAGTATCTTGAGGACAAAGAGAATGCAGTAGAACGTCCAGCTGCTGCTCAACAGCCACAATATGCTGCTGCGGAGAATATTGCACAGAGTGTTCAGCAGGCTATGCCTTCAGCTAATGATATCGCTGCAGCCGTTGTTGGTCAGCAGAGTAAGGCTATTGCTGATGCACAACAGCAGACGCCTGAGATGGTTGAGGCACAGACAAATTATGTATCTGCATTGCAGAATCTGACTGAGATGTTGGGCAAGGTGAACGACCAGAGCCAGCGTCTGACACGTGATAGCGAAGAGATGGAGAATCTTAATCGTACCCTCACTGGTATCGCTAAGGTTTATGAGATGCAGCTTAAGAGTGCCAGCCAGCAGATTGGTACCATTGATCAGATTAATGACCAGACTCGTAAGATGGCACAACAGATTGAGCAACTCAATAGTATCTACGCTCGAATGATTGAGGCAATGACTGTTAATATGCGTGTGGCAGCACCGGGTGCAGCTCCTCAGCAGTCTGCTCCTGAGAGCTTGTAATGATGAAATAAGGTAGGGAAGGTGTCTGTTTACAGCGTCTTCCCACTACAAATAATAGAATTAATGGCTATTAAGAAGAGAAAGATTTCCCCTCGCCAGAAGATGATTAACCTTATGTATATCGTCCTCATGGCAATGTTGGCATTGAATATCTCCACAGAGGTACTCAATGGCTTCTCTGTTGTTGAAGAGAGCTTGAACCGCACAACGGGAAATTCATCCAAGGAAAATGAAGCTATCTTTGGCGAACTCGACCAAATGATGCGCAAGAACCCACAGAAGGTGAAGCAGTGGTTTATGATGGCATCGACGGTCAGAGAGATGAGTGATTCTCTCTATAACTATGCACAATCGCTGAAAGTTGCTATCGTTCGTGAGGCTGATGGCGAGAAGGGTGACCCTTTGAATATCGAAGGAAAGGATAATATTGAGGCTGCCAGCTATATTATGTTGAACCCAGCTAATGGGCAAGGACATAAACTTTACGAGGCTATCAATAATTATCGAGCACGTATTCTGCAGTTTGTAACAGACCCTCGACAGAAGAAACTTATCGAAAGTAATCTTTCTACAGCGGTTCCTAACCATTCTATGGGTAAGAACTGGGAAGAATATATGTTCGAGAATATGCCTGTTGCAGCGGCGGTAACGCTTCTCTCGAAGTTGCAGAGCGACGTTCGCTATGCAGAAGGTGAAGTGTTGCATACTTTGGTAGCTAATGTTGGTTTGAAAGACTTACGTGTTAACAAGTTGCAGGCATTCGTTGTACCAAGTCAGACACGCCTTTATCCGGGTGAGACAATGACGGCACAGATGTTTATGGGAGCTGTTGACTCTACACAGCAGCCACAAGTCTTTGTTAATGGACAACTTATCAAAGGCAATCAGATAACTGTTAAGGCTGGTGCGCCTGGTAAACATACTTTGAATGGATATATCCTTATTAAGGATTTAACAGGTAACGTATTGCGTAGAAATTTCTCACAAGACTATTGGGTTACGGGTGGTCCACAGCCAAAAGAATATATCAGTCCGCAAGGAATGCAGAAGATTCCACCTTTCGATGGAATGGCTACAATTGCTGCAGACTTGATGAATGTGCTCTATGCAGGCTTTGATAACCCAATCACTATTAGTATTCCTAACACTTCTCAGAGTGACGTGCAAGCTACAATGTCTGGTGGTTCACTCGTTTCAAGGGGTGGTGGTCACTTTATTGCTCGTCCTTCGGCGGTCGGTCAGCCTGTTTCTATTTCTGTATCTGCGAAGGGTCGTAAGATTGGAGAATACCAGTTCCGTGTGAGAAAATTGCCGGATCCATCGCCATATATTGCTATGGGTGCTGATAGATTTAAGAGTGGAACTCTCTCAAAGGCTGCACTCATGTCTGCACCAGGCATTCAGGCTGCTATTGATGACGGCTTACTTGATATTCCTTTCAGCGTAACCAGCTTCCGTGTTGTCTTCTTTGATAATATGGGTAATGCTGTACCGCTGGCAAGTAATGGTGCTTCCTTCTCTCCACAGCAGAGGGAACAGTTCCGTGAGTTGAGCCGCAACAAGCGATTCTACATTACTAATGTTGTCGTTCATGGACCTGATGGTACAACTCGAACGCTCAATGGAAGAAATATGGAGGTAATTGTAAGGTGATAGTTGACGAGTAGACAAGTTTACTGATTGACAAGTTGATAGATAGTATTCATACTATTTCAACTCATAAAACACGATATCACAGTATCTCTTTTAGTAAAGAACAAACAAAACAATAATGAAAAAGATATTTCTCATAGTCTGCACAGCCTGCTTGGTACTTACTGTAAGTGCACAGCCTGCTGCACGTCGTAACCAGCAACAGCGCCAGTCGCCTGCTAATTCGATTACTACACGTGCGCAGATATCCTTCCCAACAACTGCTCCTTTGGAGGAAGATGTTGTTTGGCGACGTGATATCTATCGTGAACTCAAACTTACCGAGGATGCTAATGCGGGTTTGTACTATCCTACAGAGCCTGTAGGTTCACAGATGAATCTCTTTACTTACATCTTCAAGTTGATGATGAGTGGTCCTAATCGAGGTGGTATTGCTGCGTATAACTACCGTATGGATGGCAATGAGATTTTTACTGATTCAGCTCGAATCAAGCCTTTGCAGTTCCTTGATAACTATCACATCTTCTACGAACGTACTGATCATGGTATTCGCCTTGACAACAGTGATATCCCTTCTGGAGAGGTGAAAGGCTACTATCTTAAAGAGAGTGCCTATTATGATCAGGGAACAGCAACCTTCCATCGTAAGGTTGTAGCCCTCTGTCCGATTATGTATCGCGAAGATGATTTCGGAGATGGCGAAGTAAAATACCCTCTTTTCTGGGTTCGTTACGATGATTTGGCTCCTTTCCTTGCTAAGCAGACCATCATGACCAGTAACCTGAATAATGCGGCAACGATGAGTGTTGACGATTATTTCACGATGAATCTCTATAAGGGAAAGATTTATAAGACAACGAATATGTTGGGTAAGACCCTCGCACAATACTGTCCTACTGATTCTGCAATGGCTGCAGAGCAGAAGAAGATTGAGCGTGAGTTAATTGCTTTTGAGAAGACAATATATGGTGATCCAGCTCGTCGAGATAGTCTGGACAGCATCTCTGCTGCTAAAGAAGCTGAGAAAGCACCAAGAAAGATAGGACGTTCTCGCCGCACAAGTCCATCGACAAGTAGCGTTAGTCGTACTCGTCGTTCATCTTCAAGCGGAAGTGCAGGAGCATCTCCTGCACGTGTGACCGTTCGCCGTGAGCGTCATTAATACTTTTTTGAGTATTCATAGATTTTGTGTGATAGTCTAAAACTATTACATAATAAGGCACACAGAGCAACTCTAAGTTTGCGGCAAGTAACTTGGAGTTGCTCTGTGTTTTTTTCTTAAAAGTCTAAATATAAAAAGCAAACCTGATTACCCTAAATTACAGAACACTCCTTTTGTCCTAATTTTTCATAGATTGATTTTGTAAAGACCACCAAATAGCTTGCAGATAACGCCTAATTGGCTTGCAAAAGATGCCCTTTTGAGTTCTTATTAACGCCCTTTTGAAGCCTTGTTAAGCATCTTTAAAAATCTATTTCTGCAACTATTTGGTATAAAGTGACTTACATAGGTGCTAAAGCAACTCGCTTTTAAGTTATTTCTTTTCCTTTTCTTTGATTATTTTGTCAATAAATTTCTTTATCTTTTGAAGCTAAATCTCATACGGCGGGAAGGAGGAAAGGGAGGTTTTATTTTTAGATTTGTAGCCCAATAGAGACACCTCTGTATATTGTTTTAAGTTCTGTTTCTCCTGCTTCTTATGTAACTTACTATGTAATAGGCTTACATTATCGCTCCATCTTTTGGAAGAACCTAAATTTCCTTAAGGTTGGTTCTGTAGAATCTACGATGGAATCAGCCTTTAATGAGGGATAGGTAAAACTTCATTAAAGGAATTTTATAGAACCAAACTTAATTAATTTTAAACGGACAATAATATCCTTACAGATTCAGTTAATGTATAAGGGTACTCGAAAAGTTGTACTATTTCGAGTCTCTCTCAGATGTGTAAGCATACCTGTTTTGCATGATGAGGAGTGAATTTAGTTCTTTATCATTAACACTTATGGTCATGAAGAAAATTATTTCATTGGGTTTCTTAGCCCTATTATTTCTTATTTCTGTTCCTGCCCATGCTGATGAACCATTAAAGTTTGGTGTAAAGGCAGGACTGAATGTGAGTGATTTCTACTTTGATAGTGATGTTTTTAATAAATCTAATCAGACAGGTTGGTTCATTGGTCCTACTGTGAAGTTCACCTTACCAGTAGTAGGTTTAGGTATGGATGCTTCTGTTCTCTATGACTATCGAGCAGCCAAACTTGATTATGCTACTATGACGCAGACCGTAAAACAACAGCAGATAGCGATTCCTGTAAATGCTCGCTATTCTATTGGATTAGGTAGTGTGGCAAGTATTTTCTTCTTTGGCGGTCCTCAGATTGCATTTAATGTTGGTGAAAAGGAGTATCAGTGGAACATGAGAAGTACTTATGCTTTGAAGAATAGTAACTTCAGTGTCAATCTTGGCTTTGGTGTAACGGCCTTCAAACATTTGCAGGTAAGTGCCAACTATAACATTGCTTGTGGTAAAACTGGTGATGCAACTTGGAAAACAGCAACAGATGCTGCAACGTCTGTTTTTGAAAAGAAGGGTAGTCGTAACAGTTCATGGCAGTTAGGTTTAGCTTATTTCTTTTAAGAACAAAACATTAAGTAATATATAATAATATCCCATTTCATCGAGAGAGGAATGAGATATTTTATGTGATAAATCTTTATGTTAAGACTGATTCTGTGATAGGATAGTGTTATTGACGACTTTCATCATTGCGTATTTGCATCTTTCTTTGTAACTTTGTATTCAAACTAAAGCCTGCTTCATAGCACAGCAGTAAAGGTTGATAGGTAACAAACAATTTGTAATGACTTACGCTAATATTATCTTACCCCTTCCTCTTGAAGGCTATTTCACGTATGGTGTGCCCGATGCATTGGTATCTCGGGTAACAGTTGGAGTACGTGTGTCTGTACCTTTGGGAAAGAGTAAAACTTATGTGGGAGTTGTTGCAGATTATCCTGTAAATATACCGAATCCATCGGAGAATGTTACTGTAGAAGGGAAAAAGATTATCTATAAGAATATCATAGATGTATTGGATAACACTCCTGTACTTCTTCCACAACAACTGAAGCTTTGGCATTGGATATCTGATTACTATATGTCGCCTATCGGTGATGTTTATAAAGCAGCACTACCATCGGGACTGAAAGAGGAGTATGGTTATCGTCCTCGAACAGAACTTTACATCCGATTAGCTGATAACCTACGCCATGAACGTACACTCACGCTTATGATAGATTCCATGAAGCGTGCAGCGAAACAAATGGAAGTTCTTATGGCTTATTTACAATTGGCTGGTGTCGATGAAATGGCTGAAATTACGCCTGAAACAGTACTGCGTGAAGTGACAAGGGAAGAGTTGATGAATGTTACTCATGCTTCTGTTGGTGTTATTCGTGCCTTGCAAGATAGGAAAATCCTTGTTACTTACGAGAAGGAAGTCGGTAGATTGAATCGTGGAAACCCACCGCATCCAGAGAATATAAAACCTCTGAACGAGGCACAGACTGAGGCTTACAATCAGATTCTCTTGCAGATGATGGGGCACCGAGTGACACTACTACATGGAGTGACCTCTTCTGGAAAGACGGAAATATACATTCATCTTATTCAGCAAGCACTTAATGAGCATAAGCAGGTGTTATATCTCTTGCCTGAGATTGCATTAACGGTGCAGATTACAGAGCGTTTGAAGGCTGTTTTTGGCAATCGATTGGGAATTTATCATAGTAAATACAGTGATGCTGAGCGTGTGGAGATATGGCATAAGCAGTTATCTGATTCGCCATACGATGTAATTTTAGGTGCAAGAAGTGCAATTTTTCTCCCATTTCATCGATTAGGTCTTGTTATTATAGATGAAGAGCATGAGCAGAGTTTCAAACAGCAAGACCCTGCTCCTCGTTACCATGCTCGCTCAGCAGCGATTGTGTTGGCACAGATGTATCCTGAGGCAAAAACGCTTTTGGGAACAGCTACACCTTCTATGGAGAGCTATTATAATGCTAAGCAAGGCAAGTATGGTCTTGTTGAGTTGACACGCCGTTATAAAGATATCCAGCTTCCTGAAATAGAAATTGTTGATATAAAGGATCTTTATCGTCGAAAGATGATGACTGGGGCCTTCTCTCCACGTCTTCTCTCTGCTGTTCGTGAGGCTTTGGGGCGTGGTGAACAAGCAATATTATTTCAGAATCGACGTGGCTTTGCGCCGATGGTGGAGTGTAGACAGTGCGGATGGGTTCCAAAGTGTCCAGACTGTGACGTATCATTGACGCACCATAAGAATATGAACTACCTCTCTTGCCACTACTGTGGCTATACGATGAAGGTGCCAGATGTATGCCCTTGTTGTGAAAGTGAGGATATCCGTGGACGAGGGTATGGAACAGAGAAGATAGAAGATGAAATCCGTTATATCTTCCCTGAGGCTCGTATTGCGCGAATGGACCTTGATACAACCCGCACACGTAATGCTTATGAACGTTTAATTAATGATTTTTCTACGGGAAAGAGTAATCTTCTGATAGGTACGCAGATGATTTCAAAGGGTCTCGACTTTGATAAGGTTTCTGTCGTGGGAATCCTCAATGCAGACTCAATGTTGAATTATCCTGACTTCCGAGCATACGAGCAAGCGTTTATGATGATGAGTCAAGTGAGTGGACGAGCAGGAAGAAAAGGAAGGCAGGGGTTGGTAATTCTTCAGACAAAGAGTCCAGAGTTGCCGGTTATTCAGCAAGTGGTGCGTAACGACTATCAGTCGTTCTATTCTGATTTGCTAATCGAGAGACGTGACTTCCATTATCCCCCATTTCATCGACTTGTCTATGTCTATTTGAAACATAGGGATGAGAACACAGTGAACTCTGCAGGTTTAGAGTTGGGTAGTAGACTCCGTGAAATCTTTGGCGAGCGCGTACTTGGTCCAGATAAACCAGCAGTAGCTCGTGTGAAGACGTTAAGTATCAGAAAAATAATGCTTAAGTTGGAGAATGGAATCGACTATCCACGTGTTCGTCAGTATCTTCGTGGAGCCTTAGACGCCATGTTGAAGGATAAGAGATATGGTGCTCTTCAAGTGTATTATGACGTTGATCCGCTATAGTATTAGTTACTTATCTCTTTCTAAAGTCTTATTCTCCAATTATTTCATGAAGAAAATATTTTTATCGTGAAAATAAATATTTATTTCATGAAAATAATTCTTTTGTTCATGAAAATAAATGAATGGAGTTGGTTGTTAGGGTTGGATTGGAAATTGTATTAGTCCTTTCTAAAATGTTGTTTGACCACTTTTAAAGCATATTTTTCAAATAAGATAAGGTATGAAAAGCATCTTTTATTTCATGTGTTAATAGGCTTAAGGTGGATGTTAGTCAAAGTAGGGGTATAGTTCTTTGAAGCCATCAACGATGTTATTGATGAGGTTGGGATTATCTTTTAATTGCTGTTTACATATTATCAGATACGCACTCTTCATGAGGTTATAATGATGTTCAAACTCTTCTGAGTTAAAGTAGGTCTGCATATACCTACTGTATACTCGGAATCTTTTTGTTTCAAGTTCAGACTCCCCAATAGAGTTAGCACCAATAAAACCAAAAGAAGCTTTATCGTCTTTTCCTGCAACCTCTTTCATAATAGCCATGCAAGTCTGTATACATTCTCTGGGCTCGTTAAGTCCCGTCAGGATATTATATTTCTTGTCACTATCTCTATGTGCTTTTAGATGGAACTTGACGGCATAAAAATGTTGTGAATAAACCTCTACCCACACCCAATAAGTCTGATGACTTTTATTAGACTTAAACGAATACAAAAGTTTATAAAGTAAAAAGCCTTGAGGTCCATCCCAAGGCTCATCTATTTTTTTCACAAATCTGTAAGGATAATAACTCAGGCTCATTTTTGTAGATATTTAAGTGTTGAGGTAAGCATCAATCTTCATTCTCTCGGCTTCCTCTTTTGGTACACGTACAAAACCATTCCCACTGAAGAGAACTTCTCTCTCTTCGGCAGATAAGTATCTTGCAATCCTTTGCAAGCTTTCTAATTTCTTTTTCTCTTGGTATGCCTGTTTACAAGCAATCCTTGAGGCAAGTGTTGATATTGTTGTTCCCATAAACTTATTCCTTTCTGCTGCAAATATATGAATATTAGTTGAAAACGACAAGTAATTAGTGATGAATTTATAAAAGTGTAGAGGCAGCCAGAATCACTCTGACTGCCTCTTAGTGGTATTAGTTGTGGAAAACGGTAGATTTATTAGTGGCTTAGAAATCAATATCAAGTCCAACACCGAGTACCTTATTGGTACGAGTAAAGATATCGGTGTTCTTAGTTGTGAGGGTCTTAGCCTGCATTGTTACAGTACCATCTGGCTGTGTCACCTGCTCCTGACCTGCTTCGATAGCACCAGTGTACTCCTTCTTGAAGTTTGAATAGTTGGTAAAGAAGTAAGCAACGTTAAGGTGAGCATTCTTTGCAACCTTAATCTTTGCACCAAAACCGAAGCTATAACTGCTTGTTACGAAGCTAAGATCGGTCAAGTATTTACCATCACCAAGACCGTAGAGCGTACGCTGACCACCTGCGCTGACTGTCACTGATGGGTTAATATCCCACTCAACACCAGCAAGGAACTCCTGTGTGTTATGCTTAAGGAAGCGCTGCTTGTCATTGTCCATGCGTGCATCCTTATCGAAGTAGTGGTTATATCCTGCCATAACACGGAGGTTCTTCAGTACTTCATATTGTGTACCGAGTGCAAGAATACCAGGGATATCGTTTGGAGTGTTCACGCCCTTCTTGTAACGACCGGTATCATCACGCTTTATATTGTTCTCGATATTGAACTTTGTGGTAAACTCATAGCGTGCAGCAAAGTTCCACTTGCCTGTGCGATAGTCAATACCGAGGATTGGAGTGATACCCCATCCGCGCTGAGAAACCTCTAAATAGCGGTCTTTTACATTTTCTTTGCTACTGTCTAACTTGTCTGCACCTGCGCGAACAAGCTTTGCACCTGCAGTAGCCTTCTGTGCGCCAGCTGCATATTGGTCTGCTGCAGCCTGCAACTGAGCCTTTGCAGTAGGGTCGGTAGCTTTATCAGCTTGTGCCTGATATGCTGCTGCCTGAGTCTGTGCAGCGACAGCCTGTGCCTGCAATGCGCTTGCCTTTTCGTTCAAAGCGTTAACCTTTGATTGGAAATAGTCGTAGAGATTCTGGTTGTTTCCACCCACATTTGCTGAAATGTTGGTGATACTACCCTCGTATTTGTTATAGATATAATTGAAACGAGCACCACCAAATACAGAGAGATTCTCGTTAATCTTATAAGCAACACCGAGTTGGAGACCGAAGTTATACTGCTGACCGCTCATATAGCTTTGAAGGCTATAGCTGGTTGCAGGCGTTTCTTGCTGTCCAAGTAGTGCCGCAAAGGTAGGCAACTGCTGGTTGATAAGTGCAGGGAGGAGCGATACTGGACGTTCAAATGTAGGAAGACCGTCGTTGAAAGTAGCCTTACCACCGCCACCAGTCAAACCAAAACCAGCTTGGAAACTCCATTTATCTTTATTATATGCCACTTGGAAAGTTGGAAGGATAGGCACAGACGCCTTACCTTGATAGAACTTACTGCCATCAGTTGTATTGCCACCATTCAGCTTGAAAGGATACTCATAAGGAGTATTAGCGAATGCAGGCACACTGAAAGTAGATGTTATCTCACGTGTCTGATATACGTTCTGGAAGTTAAGAGAGAGATGAAAACCTTGGTCAAGGAAAGCTACACCAGCAGGGTTAAAGTAAACACCGTCAATACCAATTGCACCTACACGTGCGAAGTTACGGTTAAATGCGATGTTCTGATTGGTGTTTGTAAGCAATCCTCCAGCTTGTGTTGTTGTTGCCATTGCGAGCAAAGCAGCTGCAAGGACAGTCTTCTGATACTTCATTTTTGATTTGTAAGTGTATATAAAACTTATAGAATTTGGTTGCAAAGTTATGAATATTGTTCTAAACTTCCAAATTTTCGCTTGCTTTTTCTCACTTTTAGTTAAAATGTGCAGCGTTGATTAGGAAGCAAATAGGGTAAAAATAAGATTCTTCCATTAAACGGATAGATTGAAAACAGACACTATGTCTATTTGTCTTTTATAAACAACTTATCTCCTTGTTAAGCGATATTTGTAAACTATTTTATGCAGTTCAAAGCCTATATATGCTCTTTTGGCTTCTAAAAAGACGCCTAATTTGACTTGCAAAAGATGCCCTTTAGAGCTCTTATTAACGCCCTTTGAAGTCTTATAAGGCACCTTTTGAAATTGCAGTTTTATAAATAATTGATAGCGAG
>CAKMOD010000018.1 GCA_927910885.1 uncultured Prevotella sp.
CTCTGTTTATCTGTGCCTATCTGTGAGAAAATAAACGAGCTTACTCTATCCACAGCATTCTCTCACAGATGACACAGAGGAACAGAAAGAACAGATGTCCTTTTTGCACACTGAAAGGCTCAGAGACCTAAAGGTCGGAGAATTCACAGATTTATAGTGAACGAGTTAACAAGTGGACAAGTTAACCAGTTGCTTGTAGACGGGGTAAATAAAAGACAGAGTAACATAAGACAAGTTTTTAGTTAACAAGTAAACCAGTTGATAAGTAAATCTGTTATATGCTTTGTGTACTATCAACTGGTTTATTCTTTTTCAAATCCTCAAGAAAACAGACAATTAAGAATAATTAATGCACAAAAGTATGTTGTATAAGGTGGAAAAACTATCTTTACGCTTAAATAATTCACAGCCTTGATAAGGGCTGGAAAGTTATATATAGAGATTGAGGCAGCTCCAAAGCCTTCTATTACTCCAATGTCGAATCGGTTTAGGTTTAAAATATAACAGTAATATGAAGAGATTAGCATTATATTTCGCAGCTCTGGTTTGCATACTTTGTAATTGTACAGCGCAAACAGTATTATCGTCGGCAAAAGATAATACACTACAAAATCGGAATAAGCAACTGCAACAAAACGCCAAAGGGCAGGAGCCTACACCAACTTACAGCATTATATCTGTAGAGAACACTTATAAACTACGATGGACGGGTAAGGCTTTTACAGGTGTCCACAAAGACAAAGCAAATACATGGCTTATCAAGGCTGTGGTGAAAGGCTTGGATGCCAAATGGCTCAAGCATCCTCTTTCGATTACAACAAAGGATGTGAGGGTGCTTAAAGATAGCCTGCGGAAAGATATGATAACGATTATTGTCTTAGAGCCTGCAGAGAAGGGGTGGAGTTTTACTACCTTCAACAAAGAATATTTCATGATAGAAGAATGCAAGGCACCCTTGTATGCTGTTCCATACTTTATAAATGGCAGTGTGTACATCCTTTGTCTTACCCCATCATTTAAAATCATAGGCGACGAGATGCGCCCCGTTATTGACAGAAAAGCGTTGCAGGAAAGAATATTGATACCACTGATGCAATCTTTTAACCCAAATGTTTCCTAACATTTTTATCTTCTTCTCGGCATCTTGTCTGTCTTTATAACTTGACGTAGCCTGATATGCCTGCGCTCGGAAGATAGATAACCTACTTAATGATATAATAAGTTTAGGTTCTAATGATGATTCGGGTTTAAAAAGGGACTCAGACTATTACAGCATCTCTCATTTTGGTTTCTATTAATTTATAAAGCATTACAGTTTTGCAATCTTTATATTACAAAAAAGATGAAAAGATGTTCGCAAGAAGAAGGTTTTAATCTAAAGTCTTGCTTTTATAGTTTAGTTTTAGTAATTTTGTGGTGGAAATCACTTAAAATCTTAATACGCAGATTAGAAAAATATAAGAAAGAGGTATATCCAATAACAGATTCTTATGATTGACGTAATAAAAGTAGCTTCTTATATCTACAAAAGATATAAAGACGAGAAGAATACGGAAATAGATCAAATGAAACTTCATAAACTTCTGTATTTTTCTCAGCGCGAATCTATTATTCGTACAGGTCAGCAGATGTTCAAAGAACAGTTTGAGGCATGGAAGTATGGACCTGTAATTGTAAAGGTTCGAGACAAATACAAATCTAAGGCACTCAACGAAATGCCAACAGAAGCAGAGTTGGCGCCTTACCAAGAGTCGCTTAATTTTGTTTTTCAGAATTATGCGTCTAAGGATTCATGGTCTTTGAGTATTCTTGCACATGGAGAAAGTTCTTGGCAGAATGCTCGTGAAGGTTATGGACCAGACGACCGTTGCAATGTTATAATGAATCTTGATGATATTAGAAATGATGCAGAACGTATAAAAATGCGAAGATTCTATTTTGATGAGATATTACCTCAAATCAAGAAAAATAACTAAATGTCTATACTAATAGAAAAAGCATTAGCCTTAATTGATGACCTTGAGATAAGAAGAGCACGAGAAATAGATGAGAGTGTTTTGCACTCTATGACTGGTCCCATTATTGATGGGAAAGAGCAGAAACAGATCAAGGACTGCTTTACCTCAAAGGACTATTTAGAAGATGATAAGAAAGGTCATCTTTCTTCTTTCGTTGTGATGTCTCCAACCAATATTCCTTTAATCTTTTTCTCCTTAAGATGTGGTGAATTGTTCCAAGTTACCCAGCCTGAGAAAATGGAAGTTGGCTATGAGGCTATAAAAGCCATCTATAGTCTTCAAAGAAAAGAATATAGTTCTGAGGAAGAAAGAAGCCAGCTTATGGAGACTGTGGATAGAGCCAAGAAAAAAGGTATGGCATATGATGAAATGGAGTACTTCTATTATAAGAAGAATCGTTGGAAAAAAGATGAAGAACTTGAGCATACGAAAGCTGTCACTAAGGTGCGCAATTCTTTCCCTGCTGTAGAATTGAAATTGTTTGGAACTAACGAAGCAGGAAAAGAGTATTGGAAGTCATTAGGTCTTCCAAAAGAGATAAAGATGGGGGAAACATTATTTTGGTTAAAGGTAGTGGATACTCTTGAGCAGATGCATAAATACGTAGGTTGTCAATATGTATATTTATTTGCAGCTGATAAAGAAGCTGATGGACAGTTGGTTCAGTATTATAGAGTGCGTCTTGGATTTAAGTCTGATGCAAGTTTATCTGCTAATAAACCGGAATTCGATTGGCAATGTCAATTTCTTTTTCAAGGAATAGAGGACTTATTTAATAGAAGAATGATATTTAAAAACTTGCTTAAAGATTATACAGACGAGGGAACAAGGAGGGAAGTTAACAAGTGAACGAGTTGCTTGTAAAGAAGACAAAGTAACAGATGAACAAAGTTCTTTTGAGTAACAAATTTACGAGTTAACGAGTTGTTTGTCACTTGCTGACC
>CAKMOD010000019.1 GCA_927910885.1 uncultured Prevotella sp.
TGGGGGTGTTGGGTGTTGAGTGTTGGGGTTTGATGATATGTTATGAATAACGACGGGGATAATGGAAGAGGATAGAAAGGAAGGCTGTGATACCCAATAACATTGGATAATACAAGAATGGGACGATACTCACAGGGTTTATCTTTGCCAAACCTGCTGCCATTAATATCTGTGCACCGTAAGGGATCAAGCCCTGCGCACAGCATGAGAAGGTGTCGAGGATGCTGGCTGCCTTGCGTTTATCCACACCATAGCGGTCGCCAATCTGCTTTGCAATACCGCCCACGGTGAGGATTGCCACCGTATTATTGGCTGTACAGATATCCACCAAACTTACGAGGAAGGCTATGGTTAGCTCTGCTCCGCGCTTGCTGTTGACGTGTCGGGTGATCATCTTAATGAGATAGTCGATACCACCATTCTCACGGATAATCTCTAACATTCCACCTGCCATCATCGTGATGATAATCAGCTCACCCATACCGGTGATACCTGCGCCCATACTTCCAAACCAACCATAGACATCGTAGCTACCATCAATGATGCCAATAGCACCCGTGAGGACGATTCCAATGGTCAATACAGCCATGACGTTCATGCCAAAGAGCGCGCAAATCAGTACTGCCATGTAAGGAATGACTCTGTGGATCTCAACGATTGCGGTCTGTCCGGTTGTGTGTATGTCTCTTCCCATGAAGATATAGATAAGCAGAATCAGAACTGCTGCAGGGGCAACGATGAAGAAGTTTACCCTAAACTTATCTGCCATCTTACACTCCTGTGTTCTTGTTGCCACAACGGTTGTGTCGCTGATGAATGAAAGGTTATCTCCAAAGAACGAACCACCGACGACGACTGCGACGACGAAAGGAAGCGAACTTCCCGTAGAACTGGCAATACCTGCTGCGATAGGGGTGAGAGCAACGATGGTTCCGACGCTCGTTCCGATACTGATTGAAATGAAACAAGCAGCGAGGAAGAGTCCCGGTAGCAGCATATTATCTGGTAGGACGGAGAGGGTTAGGTTGACCGTTGCGTCAATACTACCCATGTCCTTAGCCGAGTTAGCGAATGCTCCAGCAAGTACGAATATCCACAGCATCATCATCATGTTTTCTGTGCTGGCTCCCTTGCTATATATCTGAATTCGTTTTGCGAGTGGATAGCCTCCTGATATAGCGATAGCAAAGATACTCGATGCCATGAATGCCACGGTAATCGGTACCTTATAGAAGTCGCCCGATACGATTGAGGTGACCAGATATAGTACGATGAACACAAGTAACGGACTCAACGCGAGGAGTCCTTTTTTATTTTCTGTCATGTGTTGTGTTTAATGTTGGGTGTTGGGTGTTAAATGTTAGGTGTTGATGAATTGTGTGGGTGATGGGGTGATGGGTGTTAAATGTTGGGTGTGATGATTTCTATTAACCTATTATTCTTTCCACCTTCACCTATTGTTCATACCCTATTCTTACTTATCAAATCTTATTTTGAGCCTTCGCACATTTTGTGTTAAGCCTCCGCACATTATGTGTTAAGCGTTAGCACATCTTGTGTTGAGTGTCAATACCATTTTTATCAACGCCTTCTTTTATCTAATTTTATTCTCCTTATTATTTATTTTTGTCCTCCTTATTCTCTAATTTTATCCTCCTTTTACATCCTCTCTTTCATCTTCTTTTTAGCAATTTTGCCTCCCTCCCCCTTCGGGGAGGGCTGGGGTGGGGCTTCCTCTCTAACCTTTCCTTTCGTGTGAGTTGGGCCGGGGCTTTATCCCCAAGCCCTATGATAGAAGTCGATATTCTCTGGTGTGAGCAAGTCGATAGGCATATAATTGACCGGTTCTACCTTTTTTTCAACACAATAGCACGGAAGAGAGAGTCAACACTGAAGTAGCCTTGTTGGTAAGCATGCTGTGCGATGAGGAACGATATACTACCCTCTCGCAAGCAGTCAGCATTCTTATGCACCACGTCATAGCCCATAATCTGAACGTTATGGCGGTGCGTCTTCAGCAGGAACTTACCCACGATATGCGCTTTAGAGTTCAGTGTGATGCAATGATGCACCTCAGGATGCTCGCTGAAGAACTTTTCTAAGATATGATCATAACGCTTACGCTCCTCGTCTAATGGCAGGTTTACCTCTAAAATCTTAATGTTAGGGAAGTTCTCTTCCATATAATGGCGGAAGCCTACCTCACGATTCTCCTGCTGACGGCTCGCCATCTTTCCGTCTTTCGTCTGCTTCATAAGCATGATGCTTTCCTCTTTTTGAGCAATGAGCATCAGCATTCGCGCAGCAAAACGACCACTCTGGATAGATCTTGTCCGTAGAACGATAGCGGTTGCAGCGATGGCATATAAGAGTCGAGCAGAATGAAAGGTATGTTGCGATCGTGCAGTTCGTCGGTGAACTGGCTTGTCAATTCTAACGTTGTAGGCACAAGGATAACGCCATCCGGGTTCTTCCTAAGGCATTTCTGGTAGGTCTCAATAAAAGAGTGAGGGTCCAATCGACTATAATACATGATTTCCAAGTCGATATAAAAGTCTCTACGTGCCTCTACAGCCTTCATTGCGCCAATCTCAATCTCTTCCCAATAGGCCTCGCTACTATGCTTTGGAATCAAACAATAGAACGTATAACTCTTGTTATAAGCCAGTGCACTTGCGTAGACATTCGGCTGATAATTCATCTCTTTTAGCACCTTTTCCACTCGTTTCAGTGCGGATTCCGATACATTCGGGCGTTTATGCAATACTCTGTCAACTGTTCCAACGCTTACGCCTGCACGTTCTGCAATGTCTTTGATTCTTATCTTTTCTGCCATAAATATGGGAAATAAATATAATATTTTTGCGCTGCAAATTTACTAATAATTGTTGGAATGTGCGAAAGCACAGCATTAGAATTTATGCTATATGCTCCTTTTTATCATTTAATTACGTTTAGAATGTCGTGTAATAGGAAGTTTTTAACTAAATTTGCGTTCTGAAATAATGCTGCGTGCAGATATGTCTATTAAAAGTAAACTTCAAAAGCTGTCTTTTCGCACAGGTGTCATCGTACTCCTGATGTGTATTCCCTTTTATATTCTTTCATTCGTACAAGTGTTTTTCCCAGTGTCAACAGCAACGAAAGGCGTACTGTTTACCATATTCTTCGGACTGGCAAAAAGCTTTCAATATGGCGGTATTGCTATTCTTGGAAAGGAAGGCTACAAACGTGTGAAGGGCTATTTTAAACGGAAAAAGCAGGCGAAGGATGAGGCTGAGAAGGCTAATAGCGACGCAAATCCTCGCTATTGTCCTGACCTTTTCTCTAACCCAGAGATTCTTTCGGGTATTCGTCTTGTCATCTTCGACTTTGACGGAACGCTTGGCGATTCCCAAAAGTTGATTACCGATACGATGCTTGCAACGATAGAGAGGTTGAATCTTCCGATGCGAAGTCGTGAGGAGTGTGCCAGAACGATTGGTTTACCACTGAAGGAATGTTTCTCATCTATCATCCCAATGAGCGATGAACAGGCTGAGGAGTGTGCTAAGGTGTATAGCGAAATATTCAATGTGAAGAATGTTCCGGGTGTTGTAAAAGCCTTTCCGGGTGTTGTTGAAACGTTGGAAAGACTTTCTTCGCAAGGCATTCTGATGTCTATTGCAAGTAGCCGTAGCCATAGAACGCTTGCCAAACTGATGGACGAATTAGACCTCTCGAAGTATATTACTTATCTGATTGCTGCCGACGATGTTGTCGAGAAGAAACCAGCAGCCGAATCAGTGTTCAAGACTTTAAGTCATTTCAACGTCGAAGCGCATGAAACGCTTGTGGTAGGCGATGCTGAATTTGATATCCTTATGGGACGTAATGCAGGCACACACACCTGCGGAGTTACCTACGGTAATGGCAGTAGAGAGAGTTTAGAAGCGGCAGGAGCAGAATGGATAGTTTGTTAAATAATGTATAATTCTTTGGCAGTTTCGTAATAAACCACTACCTTTGCACTCGCAATTCAGAAATGCATCACGGTTCATTGACGAATTGATTTTAATTAATATCGCGGGTTGGAGCAGTTGGTAGCTCGCCAGGCTCATAACCTGGAGGTCGCATGTTCGAGTCCTGCACCCGCAACTTTTAGCTTAGAAATACTTAGTAATAAGTTTTCTAAGCTTTTTTCTTTTATGTTCAGAGCTTTTTTCCTAACCGTACTATCTGTGAAAAAAACTTGTCTAACCCTCTGAAAAATACTTACAAACTTTTGTGTAAAAATGCTTAGAACAGAGTTAAAAACATGTGTTTTAAGTATCTTTGTAAATGTCTTGTAGTCAAGTGTTTGCATGAGTGGATTTCAAAAGGTGCTTAGTAAGGGTTCAAAAGGGCGTTAGTAAGAGGCTTAAAGGGCATCTTTTGCAAGCCAAAAGGGCGTTAATTGAAAGGCAAAGGAGCATGAGTTGGATTTGCAGGGTTTGAAAATTTGTTACAATTTATGCAGTAGGAAGACGTGGGTTGTTGTTTTTAATAATTTGTGTTAGGATATTATGGCTGTCTTGCATTGAGCGAATAAAGTAAAGACGTAGCGTGTGATTAGAGCCAAGAAATTAGGGAGTAGAGTAGACTTATGTAGGTTTATGCTTTGTAGTCAGCGTGTTAGGTAGTAGGTTGTGCGGGATGTTTTCTACTATATCAGGGCGTTAAATTTAGGAGTTGTTGCTGATATTTCAACTTTTTAAAGTATCTTTGTGTTCGATTTTTTTGCGTGCTACAAATATACGAAGCCATTATATCATTATTGTTAAGACTAAAAAGTGGGAAGTAAGGCACGCCAGTTACAAGTTAGAGACAGGATAATAAAATGAGAAAAATTATTATTGCGGCATCTATAGTATTACTTTGTGCCGCTTGTGGAAGCGATGGAAATTCGTCGGATCCAATACTACCCAACCCATCTACCGAGCAGAATGTTTCTGAGGTAACGACGGATGATATCGTTGAGTATTTCAATCTTTGATAAGCAACTGAATGTTTATCAGGCTTTAGAAAAAGCAAAGGCAAGTTTAGGAAATAAGACTGTCAACGGTAAGTTGGTGAGTGTTATCGCTGTGAACGTGCTGAATAAAGATGAAGAAAAGGGTACGTTTACACTGAGAGTTATCGGTAATAGTGTTGATAAAGCCTTCACTAAGGACGTAGAATATACTGGTTTCGCACAGAAACCTAATGATTACGAGATGGTTTCACGTGCTGTTGCTTCGTGGAAAGCAGACGTTAACTATCTGAAAGACTTCGATTTCGATACACTTTATCGTCTGAAAGATAACAGCAAGTTTACTGCGGCGTATTTGCAGCAGTTTGTTGATCTGTCTTCTTCAAGCGTTGAAGGCAATAAACATTATACTTTTACACCAGAAGATTGGGCTAATACGACAATTAGCGATGTGCGCTATGTTGGTGGAAGCCATTCTGGACGTATTGCGTTTACGATTGCTTATAAGGGTCGAAAGGGTAATACAGGCAATAGTTCACCTAATGTTCCTTTTGATAAGAACAAATATTATGCTACTTTGGTTACTACAAACAGCGAGCGAGCAAGTAAGTTGTATATGCGTGGTGTATACGAGCATGCAGATGTTTTCTACACTTCTTTGTTGAAGTTTGATAGTGATAAGTTTGTACCTTATCTCAAGGGAAAGTACAAAGATAATGGTACTAATTTGTTACGACTCTCAATCAACCTTGTTGCTAAGGACGGTCACGATACAGAGTTGGCTAACTTTGATGTGGAACTTACAGGCTTTAAGCCACTTTCTGCATTAGACAATGATTTGACTATTGGAACCAGCACAGAACTTAGAAATTTCTTTGCAAAGCGTTATAAGACTAAGGCAGATGGCGATTACTCAGCAGCAGTATCAAGGTTGAATACTAAGTTGTGGTTTAATAAGGTTGAAATGTACGTAACACGTGATAACGAGCAGATTGACTTACAGGCAAATGAGGTGCAAAGCGAGTATGGAGGTGGTAATGTTACAGCATGGGCGCCTACCAGCAACTTGGCTAAGTATTTCGATATCTATCTGTTAGAACCACGTATTGAGGTGACAAGTACTAAGAAGACTGGTAACTATCTTGATATTACTTATAAGCTTGTTTACGTCAATGACGTTGCTGTAGATGGTAAGGTACGTACATTGCGTGTGCATCTGGTAGAAGCATAATACCGCTTGCCCTACCAAGCCGATTTGGGCAATTGGAAAGTTTTTTGTATTTTTGCGCACTGAATGATAGTATATTCCCTCACACCTTAATATATATAAGGAGGGTAGGGAGGATAAAGAAAAGCTATTGTTCGCAGTAATGAAGAATTACATGAAACAATAACTATGGCAAAATTAACAGTAAACAATTACGATGAGCTTGCTGCCCGACTGGGTGAGAAGCTTGGTGAGAGCGAGTGGTTACTCGTTGACCAAGAGAGAATTAACCTCTTTGCTGATGCTACCCTCGACCATCAGTGGATCCATGTTGACACAGAGCGTGCAGCTGTAGAAAGTCAATTTAAGAGCACAATCGCTCATGGCTATCTGACACTTTCACTGCTCCCACACATGTGGCAGGAGATTATGGAGGTGCATAATATCAAGATGATGGTCAACTATGGTATGGACAAGATGCGATTCGGTCGTCCAGTCCTCGTGAACTCACGCATTCGTCTTGTTGCCACCCTCGATAGCATTGAGAATATCCGTGGTATCTGCAAGGCTGGTATCAAGTTCCAGATAGAGATTGAAGGCGAACGTAAGCCAGCACTTGAGGGTGTTGCTACCTTCCTTTATTACTTTGAATAAGTAGAGGTAAACGCTTATAAATAGACATAGGCGGGCATAGACGATTTGTATCGTTTATGACCGCCTATCATTGTTTTATGCTATCAAAACACGGTTTCTGCTATACAATTAATGTTAAAAATAGGCTTATATCATTAACGATAAATATAAATTGTTGTACCTTTGCAGAGCGAATAGATTATTTTCAGGTAACAAAGAGATCAAATTAGCTTCATAATATTGAAGTTATCAAAACATTTAAGGAAGAAAAAGTATGGTATACGACCAACTAAAATTGCAGAGTCAACTCTGCTTCAGATTGTACACAGTGAGCCGACTAGTTACTCAAACTTATTATCCAATGCTTGAGAATTTAGGTATTACCTATCCTCAGTATCTTGTATTGATGGCTCTTTGGGAGGAAGACAACCAAAAGGTGATGGAACTTGCTCATCGTCTTTATCTTGACTCAAACACCATGACTCCACTTGTTCAGCGTATGGCTCAACTTGGATTGGTTGACCGTGTAAAAGGTGAGAAAGATGGAAGAGAAACCTATGTGTCGCTTACTGAGCGTGGTAAGGCTTTGCAGGAGAAGGCAAAGGATATTCCATCTTGCATGGTAGAAAAACTGTTTGAGAACGAAGAAGAGTTAGTTCAATTCAAGGAGATAGCTACAGATCTTGATCGTCTCATTGCTCGTCTTTCAGGACAGCGTTCTAAGGAGAAGGAGGAAGCTTTGGCTAAGATGCGTGAAGAGCGCTTAGCTTCTAAAAGAAATAGAAAGTAATTTCATATAGCTTTATAGCATAAAGTAACAAAGGTGTATCAATAATAGGATGACTATTAGGGTGCACCTTTGTTAATTCATAATTCACAATTCATAATTCATAATTATGATTACCATTGTTAACAGTGTTTATTGATACAAATAACTTGTTAACTCGGTTACTTGTCAACTTGTTCGCTTGTCAACTTGTTCACTCGTAACAGTCAATTTGTTCACTCGTAACAGTCAACTTGTTGAGACGACCAATTGTCTTTTTTCTTTCTTTTCTTGCCCATTCTCTATATTTTTCATACTTTTGTAACGTGTCATAATGCGGTTGTGTCAAAGCAATGGGAGCAACTGCAAGCATAGTATAAAGGAACGAAAACAAATGAAAAAAATACTACTTTTACTCACTGCGCTTCTCTTTACAATGGGGGCACGTGCTCAAAAAGACATTGTCTCGGTGGCAGATGCGATTAAGATCTTTCAAGCTAAGACGTTACAAGTTGGTAAGCAGGTGCTTGAAAAGCAAGGCTATATCTATAAAGGTGTGTCGTCTGATGAGTTTGGAAAGGATTATAACTGGGTGAAGAATATGAACTTAACCAGCGATTTCCTACCAACTGCGATGGGACGTGGTAACTCCAGTATGGTGCTCTTGGCGCAAGATGGTAAGACGGTTTATATCTATGTCTTCAATTGTACAGCCTTTGCGGGCTTGCAAGCGCAGGTGAAGGCGATGGGTTATGACATGGGTAATGCGGTGAAAGGAGACAAGGCTACGCTGATTTGCACGAAGGATAATCAGCCAACGATTAGTTTCCTGACACTCCAGCATCCGCTACCTTATTGCGTGCAGATTACGGAGTAAGGCTAAAAAGGAATAAAAATAACGGATAGAAAACGTAGATAATGAAAAAGAAACCAACTTATAAGGTACCAGTAACTATCTGTGCTATTGTGCTGGTGTTGGGTGCAGTAATACTTACCATTCTCATGGAAACGCGTGAGATGGCTCCTCCTCGTAAGTATGAGGTCGATATGTCGGGTGAAGTTATCGGTATTGACAATGGTCCGAAGATTCCTGTATTGACAAAGGAAGAGGAGAAGGAGGTAGAGGTGAAGGAGGAGAAGAAGACCGAAGCTCCTAAGAAAGAATCTTCTGAGTCAGAGGAAACTACTGAACCAGAGAACCCTGTTATCGTTCCTAACCTTCCAGAAGGACAGACTGAGCCAGTTGTAAAGGCTCCAGTGCCTGAGATTAAGAAGCCAACAATCGACCAGATTGAGAATTAACGTGGGTGATGGGTGTTAAATGTTGGGTGTTGATGGTTTGTAAAATGAACTGTAGTCCTATTTAACATCTCTCATAAAAAAAATGAGAGGTATATACTTGATAGTTTTAAAATGAGTTGCTGTCACTTTTAACATTTCGTGTAAATGAATGAAATGCAGGCCTTTATCAGTTTGGTATGAGTGACAGGAGTGACAGCAAGTCTTAATCCATATCGGTTATTAGCTCCCAATATTTATCGTATTCTTTCCTAAGAGTCTTGTTTTATTGTCGATATTTTGTCAGCCTTTCTATCTTAGAGTAAATCATTACTCCTTAGAAATAAAGGCAATTAATCTGTTTGATAATAAAGCAAAACTCGGTTAAGTGTTAATGACTTATTTGTCTTAAAGGGTAAGCCCTGAATCTATTTACCAGTTAATCTGGGTTATTCTACCATCTTTGACAGTAGCAGAGATGACATAACTACGCTTAGACTTACCGCCTTTTCGTTCAATATCCAATGTTGCAGGAATCTTTATACGAACCTCTGCACCAGCATCATTGCTCTTTTTGCTTACCTCAGCAGGTGGACCAAGGTGCCAGTTGAGGGTCTTTACATCAGCCTGATAAAGTTTGTCAGTCATGTAACGACGAATATCCTTGATGTAGAACCACCTGCACCGAGGAAGTTCAATGATGGAGCAACAGCCCCTGCAATCTTGTCGCTGCTCTTGCTATTAATACCTTGTAAGAGTTGGCGTACGGCAGCGACAGCTCTTGAGCGTTCACCCTCCGATACCTTTGGCTCTACTGGGGCAGGTTTTGGCTCAGTCTTTTCCTTTGGTTCGGTGGTAGTAGGAGCCAAGAGTTTCTTTAGTTTCTCATCAGCCTCCTTGCTATGAACACCATTAGGGTGCTGTGCCTTATAGCCAAGATAAGCATTCTCATCATTCTTAGCTACAGCCTGTGCCCAATCCATTTCGTCAATCTTAGCCTCTAACTCGCCGCGATGCTTTGAGTCTGGATATTTAGCGATAAACTGTTTTAATACTTCCTTTGAGTTGCTTGCCAATGCGACAGACAAGTCATTATTGGCTTGTTGCATACTCTGTGTGGCTGTTGTCAACTCCTTCAAGCGAGCTGATACACTATCACGGTGAGCTTTAGAAGCAGTTGGATTCTCTTTGAGATAGTTCGTTAGTACAGTTGGTTCACTACTACTAATTGCTTGTGCGAACGCCTCCTGCTCGTTATTTGCCTTGCTGACGCCCACTCCTTGGTTATAGAGGAATAGCAAAACGGCAGCAGTGATAGCAGCAATGAGCAGTGACACAGCCAATGAAAGATGATTGTTTTTATCAGGAGTGTTTTCCTCTTCGTCCTCAGCTACTGCTTCGGCATTGGCAATCACTTCTTCGTCAGCGTTATCGTCAATGACGAAGTCGGCATCAACTGCCTCCTCCTTCACCTCTGGTTCAATAGAAGAATCTGGTGTCTTGTCGTTGTAATTATCCGTTATGTGTTCTTCTGTTTCTTCTACTTGGATAATAACATTATCATTCTCTGTTGTCTCCTCGTTGTCAACAGACATGAGAACAACTGGTTCCTGCACCTTACCTTCGTTAGTAGCCTTGTTAGTGTGGTGTTCAGCAGCAGCTACGGAAGGCTCTGTATGGCTTTCCGTATGATGACAGTTCGGACATGATGATTCCTCTTTGAGGTATAATTCACTGCAATTAGAACATTTAACGATATGTCCGGCAATCTCTACACCGCAGCTTGGGCATACAGGAGCTTTGTCGCTCACTTGATGTCCACATTCAGGGCATTTGATGATCATTTATCTAACGTAAGATTATAGTAGTGTGGATAATTATCTTTTCCTTTTCTCTTTGTTATGGTAGCTAACGTTTTCGTCGGAACCGTAGCTCACGCATACTATGCTTACCCATCAGTCGAGACTTGTCAACATATCCTTTCACACCGTTGATTCGTCCCTTTCCGGTGTACTGCCAAGCAAAGATATCTCTTCCATCGTTTAGCTCTGGTTCACGTCCGTTATACTGAGCAATGAAGAGTAGATAGCCGTCAAGCGCACCGCTGAGGTGTTTATTATAGAAGTTTGTATAGGTATAAACCAATGGTTTGACACCATACTCCTTTGTCATAAGCACAAGGAATTTGTCTAAACTATCGCGCAATGCCTCTGTACTCAGTCCTCCGGTAGTCTCAATGTCTACCATCGGGATGAGGTCTTGGTCTTGTGGACGACACTGCATACGGAAGTTGCGCAACTGCTCCTCTTGTGGAACAGCTGGACGATAGAAGTGATAAGACCCCACGTTCATACCACATCGTCGTGCAGCCTCGATATTCTCAAGGTAGCGTTGGTCAATGCGTGTACCGCCTTCAGTGGCTTTTAAGTAAACGTAATTGAGCTTATGATTGCTGTTTTCAGCCACTGTTTCCCACCATATATCACCTTGGTAATGGCTCATATCAAGTCCATGAACATGGCTGCAGGTGTCTTCGCATTGAATAGTATATTGTGCTTTTAGACCTGCAAAAGAGAATATGCAGGCAATGAGCAGTATTATCTTTTTTAACTTCATAGATGCAAAGATAACATTTTAAGTTGAGATAGCCGTCCGAAGAATGTATAATTCTGTTGATTTTAGTATTTCTTAATTCATAAATCTTAGAATTATTGGTGTTTGGTGCGGTTTAAATAGCATTTCAACACCATTGGTGCTAAGCATCCGCACGTCATGTGCGGATGCTTAGCACATGGCGTGCGAATGGCAAGTGGGAGTTAAGATGATGAGTTATTAATTCCTAACTTATAAGGAATAACTCCCCCAATAGCACAAAGTTCTAACGTGCTTGTAGTCAGGATGTAAATGCTTTGCTCTGCTATTGTTACGCGTAAGATATTATTCTACTTCTGCTGCCTTACAATATTGGTCGTAAAGCCACTGCTTTTGCTCGGCAATAGTGAGCTGACTGTTGTCGAGTTCGAGGGCATCATCAGCCTTGCGGAGAGGTGATGTCTCACGATGAGAGTCGATATAGTCGCGCTCCTGCACGTTCTTAAGGATGTCGGCAAAGTCTGCTTCCATTCCCTTTGCCTTCAACTCGTCGTAACGACGTTGCGCACGTACCTCAGCTGATGCGGTAACGAAGATTTTAAGTTCGGCATTTGGGAATACCACCGTACCGATGTCGCGACCGTCCATAACGATACCTTTCTCTGCTCCCATACGCTGCTGCTGTTCTACAAGAGCCTTACGCACAAAGGCAAGTGTGGCAATAGGGCTTACGTGAGATGACACCTCCATTGTACGGATTTCGTTTTCAACGTTCTCACCATTGAGATATGTGTCTGGACGCCCCGTCTCCTTGTTGAGTTGGAAACTGATATTAATATCCTTCATCTGTGTCTGCAACTCCTCTTCGCGGATGGTTCCGTCAGCATTAAAGAGGTTATGACGTAGCGCATAGAGTGTAACGGAGCGATACATAGCACCCGTATCTACATAGATATAGCCAATCTCTTTGGCAAGGTCTTTTGCCATTGTGCTCTTTCCACATGATGAAAAGCCGTCGATGGCGATAGTTATTTTCTTCATATACTTTGTTAATTTCATAATACTTTGTTAATTCATAATTCACAATTCATAATTCATAATTATGATTACCATTGCTTGATATGTTTATTGCTACACACAGCTTGTCAATTCATTATCACTCATCATTCAACACCAAACACCCTACCCATAGTTTGTAAACTCATTATCACCCACAACTTAACAAATCATCAACACCCAACATCTAACACCCATCACCCAACATCTAACACCTATCACCCCAAAAATCACCAAACACCCTATACACATTCTCATTGGTTTGGCGGGCAAATTCGGCTTCATCAACGCCATAACTAAGGGCAAGGGTGCGCATCACTTCTACGATGAAAGCACTCTCGTTACGCTTACCACGATGAGGGACTGGAGCCATGTAAGGGCTGTCGGTCTCAAGGACGATGCGGTCAAGAGGGACGGCTGCGGGCAAGTCTTCGCGTAGATGACTGCTCTTAAAGGTTGATACTCCACCGATACCAAGTACGAAGCGGTCGAAACGGAGGAACTCCTCAGCCTCCTTCTGATTACCAGTAAAGCAATGGAAGACACCACCTGGCAGTTCTTTTTCGTACGGGCGCATGATGTGTAGCATCTCGTTTTGTGCCTTACGACTGTGGATCATCAGAGGAAGACGAGTCTCAACGCTCCATTTCACAGCCTCCTCAAAGGCTGCAAGCTGCTGTTTCTCGTATTCACGTGTCCAATAGAAATCAAGTCCTACCTCACCAATCGCAACGACAGTTTCACCCGGTTTTGCTGTTCCCTCTGCCTTCTGACGAAGCGAGAGTAGGATTCGTTCGTGCATAGCGTCCAACACCTCACGCCAATCATCGCGCACCTCCTCTGGCTGTAGTCCAATCATCGGATAGCAGGTGTCAGGAAACTGTCGGCAAACAGCCAATACAGTATCCACTGATTTGAGGTCGATAGCTGGCAGGAATATCTTTCCTACGCCCGCTTTATGGGCACGGTTAATTACCTCTGGCAGGTCGTCAGCAAAGTCTTCAACGTCTAAATGTGCGTGTGTATCTATGATCATTGGGTGTTGGTTGATGGGTGTTGGTTGATAAATGTTGGGTGTTGATGATTTGTTGAATGATAGGTCTTGACGAGTAGTATTTCTCAGCAATCAATGTACCTATTTAACTTATCCTAACCTTATCCTATTTGCCTCCCTCCCCCTTTGGGGAGGGTCGGGGTGGGCTTTATCCTGATTTGGGCTCCCCTCCTTCGGAG